>CALETM010000138.1 GCA_937920765.1 uncultured Alphaproteobacteria bacterium
CGTCAGATGTGTATAAGAGACAGCCATAATGCTGTACCATTTTTCTTTGTTTTCTAAACGCAAAGATAAAATAACGTTTTCAGTTTTAAGGCTTTTAAGCGCAAGCTGCAATCGTTGAAAGTTAAGAACATTTTGGCGTTCATCAACTAAGTTGTTTTGCAATTTTTTCATGATTGTATCAGCGCCGAAAAACTGTTTAGCCGGATTATTTTCAATTATAGGCTCTCCGCCGGCGTTATCTATACGGTTAATTACTTCGCGGCTGCTTAAAATTTCATTGGCGAATCCGCCGTAAGTAATAGCCTCTTCGCTGGCTTTCATAATTTTAATAGATAAGCAGATGCAAGTTATGGTAATTAGTAAAATAAGCAAAATGATATATATTGAATATTGCGGGTAAATAAACAACATCAGCAGGCTGACCGCTAAAGAGACAATGGCGTATACTAAAGCGCTCAACGCTTTTTCAAGTTGACGGTCAGGACGTTTTATGTTGCTTTTACTTAACATTTGCAGACTTTCGTAAGTTATCGGGCAAACGGAAATCCGTTTGCCCGACACAAAATTGCTTAAGTGGTAACGTCAGCTTTGGTTTTGCCGGTGCGTTTGCTGATTTCGGCAATGTCAGAAGCAATTTGCGCAATCGGCTCTAGCATGGCAAGCGGATCAGCATTGAGGTTTTTAGTTTCATAAGCCTCAAGATAAACGCGCAGCGTTGCGCCGTTGGTGCCGGTTCCGGATAAGCGGTAAACAATGCGCGAACCGTCGGCAAAACGTATAATTAAGCCGTTTTTGGTGGAGCTGCCGTCAACGGGATCGTTGTATATGAACGGCGCGGCATCAGAAACTTTGTAATTGCCGAAAGTTTTGCCGTTAAGGCTTGGCAATTTGGCTTCTAAGTCGGCCATGAGCTTATCGGCAACATTAGTGTCAATGCCTTCATAGTCAAAACGCAAATAATAACTGCGGCCGTATTTATGCCAAAAATCGCGGGTGATTTGTTCAACCGATTTTCCGGTGGCGGCAATAATGTTTAACCAGAACAACACTGCCCAAATGCCGTCTTTTTCACGAATATGGCTGGAGCCGGTGCCGAAACTTTCCTCGCCGCAAAAAGTGATGCGGTTGGAATCCATAAGGTTGCAAAAATATTTCCAACCGGTCGGAACTTCATAGTAGCCGATGTTTAAGGCTTTGGCCACGCGAGATACGGCAGTTGAGGTTGCGGCAGATTTAGCCACGCCGTAAATGCCGTTTTTATATGCCGGAATATATTTGTAATTGTCGGTTAAAATGGCAAGGCTGTCGCTCGGGGTAACAAAAAATTTGTGTCCCAAAATCATATTGCGGTCGCCATCGCCATCGTTAGCGGCGCCAAAGTCAGGACCATTGTCGGAATACATAAAGTCAACCAAATTTTTGGCGTAAATTAAGTTCGGGTCAGGGTGCAAACCGCCAAAATCCGGCTTAGGAATAAAGTTGCGCACAGAACCTTTCGGGGCGCCTAAAATTTCTTCAAAAATTTTGAGCGCATAAGGACCGGTAACGGCATTCATGGCGTCAAACACCATGGTAAAGCCGTTTTTGAAAAGTTTTTTAATGGCGTCAAAGTCAAAAATGCTTTCCATCATTTCAGTATAAACGCTAATCGGGTCAATAACTTCAATTTCCATATCGCCGAGTTTTTGCGTGCCTAAATTTTGCAGGTTGACGTCAGGGGCGTCAAAAGTTTTGAAAGATAAAATTTCTTTAGTGCGGGCGTAAATAGCATCGCTGATTTTGGAAGAGCATTGTCCGCCGCTTTTGGTGGCGTATTTAATGCCGAAATCGCCGTTTTCACCCCCGGGGTTGTGCGAGGCAGAAAGAACCAAACCGCCGTCGGCGTGGTTTTTTAATAAAACCTTTGAAGAGGCAGGGGTTGAAATCATGCCGTTTTGACCGATGATTAATTTTTTCATGCCGTTAGCGGCGGCAAGTTTGATAATTTTTTGAATGGCAATGTCATTATAATAACGGCCATCGCCGCCCAAAACAAAAGTTTGTCCTTTTACTCCGCCGATAGCGTCAAATAAGCTTTGAATAAAGTTTTCAATGTAATTTGGCTGGGAAACAATTTTAGATTTTTTACGAATACCGGCCGTTCCCATTTTTTGGTCGGTATAAGGCGTTGTTGCAATAGTTTTTATCCTGTCTCTTATACACATCTGACGCTGCCGACGAATAGAGAGGT
>CALETM010000139.1 GCA_937920765.1 uncultured Alphaproteobacteria bacterium
GGTTGAAATTGTATTCAGCAACAAAAAAGCCCGCCGCAACGAGGTTAAAATTGCGCTTGTTTATGGCAAAATTGATAAAAAATATTTAGCCGACTTTTTAACGGCTGATGAAATTAAATTACTCTCAGCAACAGCCGCGCGCGAAAACTTTAAATGCAAAGCCGGTGAAGTTTTAACTTTCAGCACCGCTGAAAACAAAATAATCTGCATCGCTGCGCCTGCCAAACCGACTGTAGTTGATTTGCAAAAAATCGGCGGCGGAATTTACGCTTATATTAAAAAATATGCTTCGGCAGTTATTTATGCTTCAAGCCCGTCCGGCGCAAAACTTAAAACCGCTGAAATTGCCTACAATTTGGCATTCGGCATAGAGCTTGCCTCATACCGCTTTGACAAATATGTTACTAAGCGCAAGCCTGAAGAATTTCCGTTGCTTGAAAGCGTTGCTTTTGCCGCAAAAAACAAAGTTATTGATAAAGCCGGATACGCGCCATATTCCGCTTTGGCAACCGGCGTGCGTTATGCCCGCGATTTAACTAACGAGCCATCAAACAATTTAACCCCGATGATTATGGCCGATGATATTAAACGGCTTGAATATTTAGGGCTTGAAGTTGAAATTATTGATGAAAAAGCCATGAAAGCCCAAGAATTTAATTTGGCATTATCCGTTGCGCAAGGTTCTTGCAACCCGCCGCGCGTGGCTGTTATTAAATGGCGCGGCAATAAAGAATCGGAAGAATATGCTTTAGGTTTGGTCGGCAAAGGCGTTACCTTTGACAGCGGCGGAATTTCATTAAAACCGGGGAACGGCATGTGGGACATGAAGCAAGATATGGCCGGCGCCGCCGCCGTAGCCGGCGCCTTAAAGTCCGCAGCTTTGCAAAAGTTGCCGATTAATGTGGTCGGCGTGGTCGGTTTGGTTGAAAATATGCCTTCCGGCTCAGCAACCCGCCCAGGTGATATTGTACGCTCAATGTCAGGACAAACAGTGGAAATTTTAAACACCGACGCCGAAGGTCGTTTGGTTTTGGCTGATTGCTTATGGTATATTCAGCAAGAATTTAAGGTTAAAACCGTAATTGATATTGCCACTTTAACCGGCGCCATTATGGTGGCTTTGGGCACCGAAATGGCCGGCGTTATGGGCAATAATCAAAAACTGATTGACACCATTGCCAAAGCCGGATTAAGCGTTGATGAAAAAGTTTGGCAGCTGCCGATTTCAAAAGAATATAACAAAATGATGGATTCTGCGATTGCCGATATGAAAAACATCAGCGAATCGCGCAATGCCGGTTCGATTACCGCCGCCTGCTTTTTACAGCGCTTTGTGCAAAAAGATGTTAAATGGGCACACTTGGATATTGCCGGAATGGATAAAATTGAAAAGCCGAAACCGCTTTATCCGAAAGGCGCCAGCGGATTTGGTGTTAAATTGTTTAATGCCATTATGAAAGCGTTGTAATTTTAACTTACAAACTTAAAAAAGGCTGTACTGCTTAGGCTTGCAGCCTTTTTTAATGTGTTAATATTTTCACAAAAAGCTCTTGCTTTTGTCTAAAAAGAGTGATAGCGTCAGATTAATCATCAATTATTATAACACTAAAAAACCAATATTATGAGAAAATTTATTGTCAACCCTGAGTACGCCAACCGGACGTATACTGCTGACGCTTTTAAGGAGAATGTTTTAGCAGAAGCTATCAAGGACGGACGCATTGAAAGCGTATATCGTCTGCTAATGGAAGGTGTAAACCCTAACGCCTCACTGAGAGAAGAATGGACGGACGGTTTTTGCCATCTGGATTATCCAATCGGTTGCCCGCTTGATGTTGCCACTTCTTCAACTATCAAAAGACTGTTGAAATATTTTGGGGCAACTAAAATGGTGATGAAAAAGCCCATTAAAATATCTCAATCGGCATATGAGATAAAATGGGCGAGAGCAGCGGAGAGAAGAAGAAGGGATTGGCTGAAGGAACATATTCCTGAGCTTTATTCAACTTAAATTATTAAATTGAGCCCTTGTGTTATTTTACAGCACAAGGGTTTTGTTTTGCCTGCATCTATGAGTAATGCAACTTATACACAGCGTTGACTCGTAAATATTGCAAAAAAAAAACGCGAGCTAAAATCTTCTTAAAACCAACTTTTTGAGAGGATTTTTATTATGAAATCATATTTCAGCCGCTTTTTACACCACACCATGTCATATTCCTGTCTCTTA
>CALETM010000140.1 GCA_937920765.1 uncultured Alphaproteobacteria bacterium
AATTGTCAGGATATGTTTTAATAATAAAAATTAAGGAGTACGCCCATGAAAAAAATGATTGATGTTGATTTCGGCTCATCGCGCTATGACGAATTGGTTGAATTGCGTTATAAAGTTTTGCTTGAGCCTTTGGGGTTAAAATTTCTTGACTCATTCCGCGATAAAGAAGCCTCATACCTGCACATCGGTTGCATTGAAAATCTTGACGATAAGCTGGTCGGCGGTTTGATTTTGGCGCCGGTCAACGACCATGAAATCAGATTAATGCAGGTTGCGGTTGACCCCGTTTATCAGGGTGAAGGCATCGGACGGCAACTGGTTAAATACGCTGAAACCAGAGCCAAAGAGGCAGGCTACACCAAAATTGTTATGCACGCCATGCTCTCGGTTGTCAGCTTTTATGAAAAACTCGGTTATAAGCAAGAGGGCGATTTGTTTGAAGAACAGGGTTTAACTTTTGCCAAAATGGTTAAAAAACTCTGAGGAACACAAAATGCAAATACTCCCCGACGGATTAGTTTTTGACACCTACGCCTATTATCGTTTTTGCAGCGATTTTATCCGTGATGACAATGTAAAAATTAAACCGTCGCTTAAAATGCTGAGCCTTTTATCAAAAACCGACATCTCGGAGATTGCCGATTTATCGCACAAAGAAGCCGTTGCTTTAATGTTGCCTAAAATTTCGCCCAAATATCGCAACCAAGTTGCCGCTATTGAAAAAGCCTTAAATATGCGCTGCCAAATCGACGGCGATTGCGAAGATTATGCGCTAATCAGCAACACTTTTGATGAATTTTACAAAGTTTTGAACTTTACTCCTAAAAACAACTATCGCAACATCAAAATCAGGCAAGAGATTTATTCTCACTTATATGACTTAGATGAAATCAGAAGTCCAATCAGCCCGACTTACCGCTTTAACATTTTAAAACACATGGTTGATGAAGTGCCTGCCGTTAATGACGGAGCCTATGACCATTGCCCGCTTAATATTGCCGCCCGCCAAACCTTATACTTTATGAAAAAAATTCCGGCTCGCGAACGCTTGAGCTTAATAAATAAAATAAACGCTAAAACTTTTGATCATCAGCGCTATAATTATACGCATCAGCTTGCTGAGCTTGATAAAGAATGTTTTTATGACAAACAGCAGGAAAAACTTGAGTTAAAAGAAAATGCGCAAGCCCGCTATGAGCAAATTAGAAACAGCGATTTACCTCAAGCCGAAACAACGTCCGAAAAAATTGAGCTTTACAATGAGCTGTTAGGGTTGGTCAACAGTCAAGATTGGGGACGCGGGCGCAAATTCAGCGAAAAGAAAACCATTTGCAACCATTTAATTGACCTCTATCGGCAAAAGGGCATGATTCCCGAAATGGAAAAAGCTAAAGAAGAACGCGACAAATATTTAAACGCTCGCAACATCTGTCGTGAAGCCGCGCGCCTCAAAGGTTACAAATCCGGAAAAGGTCGATAAGCTTTTTAATCTTCTAAATACAAACTGCTTTTTTTATAATTGTTAATGGTATAGCGCATTAACACGCCGATAATTGCGGCAACCGGAACGGCAATCATCAAGCCCAAAAAACCTAACAGCACGCCACCGGCCAATAATGCAAACATTACCCACACCGGATGCAGGCCGACATTGTCGCCCACCAATTTCGGAGTTAAAAAATTACCTTCCACAAATTGACCGACCGCAAATACGGCAATAACTTCCAAAACTTTGGTGTAGTCATTAAATTGCGCTAAAGCCAAAATGATACTGATAACAAAACCTGAAATACTGCCGACATACGGAATAAACGAAATCAGGCCCGCCAAAAAGCCAACCAAAATACCCAAATCCAAACCGACTGCTTTTAAGCCGAGCGAATAATAAGTGCCCAAAATTAAGCATACGCTGAGTTGCCCGCGGATAAAGCCTGATAAAGCCCTGTCAATTTGCCTAAACTGCTCGCGGATAACGTTTTTCGATTTGCGCGGCAGCAAGTTGTCAACTTTTTTAACAAACGTATCCCAATCGCGCAACATATAAAATGCCACCACCGGCGTAATCAGCAGCAATGAAATAAGGTTAATTAAGGCAAACCCGTTAGAAACCAAGCCTTTAAGCAGCTTGCCGCCAAACTGCAGGCCGGTGGTCATATTATCTTTAATCATAGCTTTAATATTGGCAATTTCCAAGCTCGGAAACTGTTCTTGCAAACCGGCAAGCATCGGCTCGGTGCGTTTTACAAAAGCCGAAATATAACTCGGCGCCGCCTCAACAAAAACCGTCAGCTGTTCGTTTAACATTCCAAACAGCAAAATAATTGCCGGCACCGCAATTAAAATTACCACTGCAAACACCAGCAAAGTTGCCCACATGCGCGACATACCCCACTTTTCAAAGCGGCTTGCAAGCGGGTCAAACAAATAGCCTAAAACAATACCGGCAACAAACGGCATTAACACTGAGCGCAAAACATAAACCGCCACGCAAAACAAAATAAAAATCACCAGCCAGGCAATGGTATTATGATTACCGGCAATCCGCACCGAATGAATCCGGCCGGTTGGTTTTGAAACCTTTTCTTCTGCCGTTTTAGAAGGTTTGTTTTTATGGTTTTGAGTTTGTTCTTTGCTCATAATATCCTCTATTTTAAAATATAATTTCCATTATTGGATTGCAGATAAATTCCAGCATTTTCAAGTGAATTTAACAGCGCCGGTTCCGAGCCGGAAAATTCAAGTTTAAGCTTAACTTGCCCATTAACAATCGCATCAGTTTTCACCGTTTTTATTT
>CALETM010000141.1 GCA_937920765.1 uncultured Alphaproteobacteria bacterium
GTCAGATGTGTATAAGAGACAGTATTGAGAAGGCTCAACGCGGTATTGTTTATATTGATGAAATTGATAAAATAAACCGCAAAACTGACGGCCCGTCAATCACTCGCGATGTTTCAGGCGAGGGCGTGCAGCAAGCTTTGCTCAAAATTATTGAAGGCACAATCGCCAATGTTCCTCCGCAAGGCGGGCGTAAACATCCGCAGCAGGAATTTTTGCACGTTGACACTACCAATATTTTATTTATTTGCGGTGGCGCGTTTGCCGGACTTGAAAAAATTATCGGTAACCGCGGTAAAAATACATCAATCGGCTTTGGCGCCAATGTCGAATCGGAAGAAGACCGCAGTATCGGCGAAATTATTAAAGATGTTTTGCCGGAAGATTTGCTTAAATACGGCCTTATTCCTGAATTTATCGGGCGTCTGCCGATTATTGCCACCTTAAATGATTTAGATGAAAACGCGTTGGTTAAAGTTTTGACAGAGCCTAAAAACGCTTTAATTAAACAATATGTTACGTTGTTTGATATGGAAGGTGTTAAACTTACCGTTACCGATGAAGCTCTGCGCGCAATTGCCCGTAAGGCAATTGAACGCAAAACCGGCGCGCGCGGGTTAAGGTCGATTATGGAAGGTTTGCTTTTGAATTTGATGTATGACATTCCTGATAAAAAAGACGTTAGTGAAATTATCATCAATGAAAAGGCCGTGAACGGCGAATCGGAGCCGCTGTTAATCAGAAAAGCCGATTCCAAAAGCGCGTAACTTGAAACAATTGTAAAAAACTCCCAAAGATTGCTCTTTGGGAGTTTTTCGGGTGATTTATTTGAGATAGGAGATTTTAGCGAATCACCCGAAAGGTTTAACGGTTTGAACGTTTGTTGGTTATGTACAAACCGATAATTTTTTCAACGGCATCGGTGCCGACATAAGAGTTTTGCAAAGCAGATTTAATTTCATAAGCCGGAACCGATGTCATGCCTGACAAAGCCTTGATATATTCACCGTCGCCTTGTTCGGAGTAAGCATCGGCTTCAAGTTGGTCAAAGTTGCGCAAGACAAAATCCCGAATTTTGTTTTGGTGGTCAAAATCGCGGCGCTCAGCTGCGGTACGCGGTTCTTTTTGCATGGTGACATAAATTGCCCCCGGCTGATATTCCCACATGCTGTTGGAAGTGGCATCGGTTGAAAAGCCGAAAGTTGAGGTGCTAAGACTGATGATATTAACCGCCGTCATCGGGTTTAATTTTCCTTCCGCAAACATGGTGCGGTCGGCAAATCCGGCTTTTTTGGCCGTAATCATCAATTTGTCGCTACGGCGGGTAACTTCAGTGATACAAGGGGTTTTGCAGGTGAATTTACCGTTAATATAAATTTCAACATCTCGCTCATTAGAATCAAAAGCAAGTTGCTGATGGCGTCCGGTAATTACGGTGGCGCATGAACATACAGTTAAAACAGCAAGCAATATCGAAATTTGTTTTTTCATTTTAGCAGTCCTTATTTTGCGGGTTTGAATTGTTTTTCAAAGTTGCGGGTCATAGCTAAAAATTTATCGGTGCGCTTTTGCTTTAGTTCATCGGCGCTGAAACGTGAAAGTTCTTCAAGGTGTTTGCGTAAAGATTTGCGCAGATTTTCAAAAGCGACGGTCGGATTACGATGAGCGGCGCCCAATGGTTCGGGAATAATTTCATAAATTATGCCGAGCGATTTTAAATCTTGAGCCGTAAGTTTAAGCGCTTCAGTCGCTTCTTTGGTTTTATCGGCCGAACGCCATAAAATAGAGGCGCAACCTTCCGGTGAAATTACCGAATAAATAGCATGCTCCATCATCATTATCACATTGGCGGTTGCAATGGCAATTGCTCCGCCGGAGCCGCCTTCGCCGATAACAACGGAAATAATCGGCGCTTTAACTTCAAAGCATTTCTCAATTGATGAAGCAATGGCTTCGGCCTGTCCGCGGGCTTCGGCATCAACTCCGGGGTAAGCGCCGGCGGTGTCTACAAGCGAAATTATCGGCATATTAAAGCGTGATGCCATATCCATCAAGCGCTGAGCTTTGCGGTAGCCTTCGGGTTTGGCCATGCCGAAATTATATTTCATGCGGGTTTCAAGGTCGTGGCCTTTTTCTTGTCCGATAACAACAACGGAAATTCCTTCAAATTTGCCGATGCCGGCAATCATAGCTTCATCATCGCCAAAGCAACGATCGCCGCAGAGCAAAACAAAATCTGAAATCAAAGCATGAATGTAGTCAAGGCAATGCGGGCGCGTAGGATGGCGGGCAATTTGAGTTTTTTGCCATGCGGTTAAGTTTTGATAGGCATGATTAAGCGAATGATTTAACTTATGTTGCAGACGTTTGATTTCTTTGGTGATGTCAACATCTTCATCTTTAGCAAGTTCTTGCAAATGCTGAATTTTTTCTTCAATTTCAACAATGTTTTTTTCAAAATCAAGCACAACCTGATTGGAATCCGTGGTCATTTTTCCCTCTTTTTAATTAATACAAAACTTGTTATAGCATCTTTTTTTCTTAATTTCATCAGATAATTTTTGCCTTGTGAATTTTTTCTTGTCAAATACTGAAGCTGTCTCTTATACACATCTGACGCTGCC
>CALETM010000142.1 GCA_937920765.1 uncultured Alphaproteobacteria bacterium
AATCGTTCCGATATTGCAGTGCGGCTTGCTCCGCTCAAATTTCTCTTTTGCCATTGTTGTTTTATCCTTAAAAAAGATTAAGATGACTTCTGATATAAAGATTTTGGAGCGGGTGAGGGGAATCGAACCCCCGTAATAAGCTTGGAAGGCTTCTGCTCTACCATTGAGCTACACCCGCAAACTCTAGACATCAGAAAATTAACTGGTGGAGGGGGATGGATTCGAACCATCGTAGACAAAAGTCGACGGATTTACAGTCCGTTGCATTTGACCGCTCTGCCACCCCTCCGTCAAGCAGACGGGAAAAGAACTAGTCTTTTTTACCTTCTGAATTGCAAATAACCTTATTTTTGCGCGATTGTCAACCTTTTTTTCACAATATCTTAATTTATTTTGCATATTTTGTTGCTTTAGAGGAATTTATAACGGAGTTTTGCCTATGGATAACATTATTTTAACCGAACAAAGCAATCCGGATACGGCAAATATTGACTTAATGAGCCCGCTTGAGATTGCCCGCGCCATTAATAACGAAGATAAAAAAGTACCGTTGGCGGTTGAAACGCAGCTTGAACCTATCAGCAAAGCAATAGAAGCTGTTGCCGAATCGTTTTTAAGCGGCGGGCGGCTTGCTTATTTTGGCGCCGGAACCAGCGGTCGACTCGGAGTTTTAGACGCGTCGGAATGTCCGCCGACTTTCGGGGCGCCCAAAGGTATGGTCAGCGGTTTTATCGCCGGCGGCGAAAAGGCGCTTTTAACGGCAGTTGAAAATGCCGAGGACAATGCGGAATTTGCGCGGCAGGATATGGCGGTGTTTAATCCGCAAAAAAACGATGTGGTGGTTGGAATTTCGGCAAGCGGCAATCCTCGCTATTTGCTGGAAGCGTTGCAAGTTGCGCGCGGGGCAGGCTGCACTACCGTGGCGCTGACTTCAAATCCGGAGGCAAAAATCAAAGAATTTGCCGATATTTTTATTTGCCCGCAAGTGGGGCAGGAGGCGGTTACCGGCTCATCGCGTATGAAGTCAGGCACAGCGCAAAAATTGGTGCTTAATATGATTTCAACCGGCGCGATGATACGAATCGGCAAAACGTATAAAAATTATATGATAGATGTGCAAATTATGAATGCTAAGCTACATAACCGCGGCTGTCGAATCGTGGCGGAAATTTGCGGCATTGCTATGCCGGAAGCGGAACAGTTGTTGCGTGAGGCACAAAACAATGTAAAAGCCGCTTGTGTGATGAAGCTTAAAAATTGCGCTCTGCCGGAGGCGCAAAATTTGTTGCGGCAAGCCGGCGGAGTTTTACGAAAGGTGATTTAATGAAAAAATTTAATAAATCGGCAACGGTTAAATCTGATGCCAAAGGATTGATTTTGTACGGGCGTCATGCCGTAGTTTCAGCGTTGCAAAACCCGCAGCGGAAAATTGAAAAGCTGGTCTGCACACCCGAAAACGCGGCGGAATTTGCGCACAAATATCCGCAAATTACGGTGGTGAGCGCTGATAAAAAAGAAATTGACCGCCTGTTGCCGCCGGAAGCAGTGCATCAGGGATTGGCGCTGTTTTGTTCGCCGCTTGCCGGTTTGAGCATTGAAGAATTATGCGAGCGCGCCGAAGGTATGAATAAGGCAGTGGTTTTAATTTTGGATCAGGTAACCGATCCGCAAAACATAGGGGCGATTATTCGCTCATGCGCGGCGTTCGGAGCTTTAGGGTTGATTGTGCAAGATAAAAATTCACCGCAGGAAAGCGGGGCTATGGCCAAAGCCGCCGCCGGAACCATGGAATTTATGCCGGTGGTGCGGGTGACAAACTTGGTGCGTGCGGTTGAAACATTAAAACAGCATGGATTTTGGACGGTCGGTATGGACGGGTATGCCAAAATTACTATTGATAAAATGGATAAAAGCGGCAAGTGGGCGGTGATTATGGGCAGCGAGGGCGCGGGTATGCGCCGTTTGGTGGAAGAATCATGCGATATGACCGTGCGGCTGCCGATTTCGGAAAAGGTTGAAAGTCTTAATGTTTCAACCGCAGCAGCAATTACGCTTTATGAGCTGAGCTTAAATAATTCAGCGCGAAAATAAGCCTATTTAAAACTAAAAAAACAGAGTGGTTGGCTAAAAAAGCGAACGGCTCTGTTCTTTTTTGTTAATCGTGGCGGTATTTTTCAACTGTGGCAACGATATCTCCTACTGTGTTCCAGTGGTCGGTTTCCAATGCCGGAATCAAGATAGTATATTCTTGTTCCAAATCTCTGCTCAGAAGCTCTTTGCAGAAATCATCGAAAAAAATGTCAGATAGTAATGTGTACTTATCTGTGGGTGGCAAGCCGGGAACATGTTTTTCCATCAGCTGCCTAACTTTTTTATGTGTATCCATATCAAAATAATTTGTGTTTAACCTAGTATAACGTTAAGTGCCTAAAAAAGCAAGATGTTACTTATTCTTTTTGTAAGGCGAGTTCGGCGTCAATAGCGGCGCTTAAATCGTCGGTATCAAAATCGTCAGTCGGGGCATCTTCAGCTTTAACTTCTGCTTGCGGAGCAGCTTCTGCAGCTTTTTCTTTTAAGTTTTGCTCTTCAGCCTCTAAAGCTTTAGAAAGCTCTTCTGCAGGAACGGTAACCGTTTCTTCCTCAGGTGTTTCATACGAATCTTTGATGTTGAGCAGGTTTTCAGGTTCGCCTTCAACCTTTTGCGGTTCTTCCGGTTTGGCAGTATCAGCCGGCTTTTCTTCTTTGTACATAGAATCTTTAAATTCAATGGTGTTGCTTTCCGGTTCGGCTTTAGCAAAGCTGTTTTCTTGGAGCTGCTTTTGTTGTTCGCGGACATCGGCTAAGCGCGGCAGATTGTCGCGGGCGGCAAGCGCTTCTTCAGAAAGCAGCTGTTCCGGTTTGGGTTCGCCGTTAAAGCATTTTAACAACCATACGTCATAAATAGGGTGTTCAACCGCATTGACGGCCGGCGATGATGAAAACATCCAGCCTTTAAAAATGTTAAACTCATCTTTATCAAAGCTTTTGTCGGTAACGTCAACAAAGGCAAAATCTTCAGGAATTTCGTCTTCGGAGTTGGTTTTGCAGGAGCGTACCACTACCGAAAAACTGCCGAACTTAACTTCACCGCCGACCGGAACTTCAATCACGTTGACTTTACCGGTAATTTTATCCATGGCCTGCATTTGCGCCATGTTGGTATCAACTTCTGCGGCATACACGGAACTTGCGCTTAAAAGAGCGGCGGAAAGACCCGTACATAAGTAAACTTTATTTTTCATTGTCTGTCACCATAAAGATAATTTCACCAACCATATCTTCCAAAGTTTTAAAGTCTTTGGTATTAGCGAAAGTGTCGCCGTTTTTAAGATATTTGCCTGATTTTCCGGGGGCTATTTTAACAAACTTATCGCCGACCAAGCCATCGCCGACAATGGCGACTTCGCTGTCATCAGATAATTTAATATCCGGAGAAATGCTTAAAATAACGTCAACCAGATAGTCGGAGTTATCGAGCTTTTGCTTAACCACGGTGCCGACTTTAATGCCGTTAATGCGCACATCAGAGCCGATGTTTAAGCCGCCGACTTTAGAAAATTTGGCGTTTAATTCATAGCCTTTAACCACCTGCAAATCAGAAACGCGGTAAGCAAAAAGCAAAAACACCACGGCGATGATTAATACAACCACGCCCATAATGGTCTCAACCGGTTTTTTATTCATCTTCAATATTCTCCTCAAATTGCGTAAGTTCAGCTTGCTCTGATTTGTTTTGCTTGGTTTTGCCCATGGCAACAATACGATCTAACAGCTCTTCTAACACCATGGCGTCTTGAGTATATTCAAACTCGCCGCCTGCCGGAATATAATCTTCAGAACCGCCGGCCTCAATTTCAATATATTTGTTGCCCATTAAGCCGGAGCTGACGATAGAGGCGCTGCTGTCATCGGGGATTTTTACGTCTTCATTGATTTCAAGGCTTAAAACGGCGTTAAAGTTGGCGCCGAGTTTGGCGCCGGCAACGCGGCCGACGGTGACGCCCGACATACGAACTTTATCGCCGACCAAAAGTCCGTCGGTTCGTCCGAATGAGGCCTTAATCTCGTAAGTTTGTTGTTCGGAGTTTTTATAATCATGCTTGGAAAAAGCCATAAAAAAGAACAAGCCGCCGAAAATAAGCAGTGTGAACAGCCCGAAATTAAAGGCTCTGGTTTCTTCCCATGAAAATTTATCTTGCAATTTTATAACTCCGTCGATTAATCATCAAGAGCGCTTTCTTCACTGCCGCTGTTAGCGTTAAAGATAACTCTCTTCATCAGTTCAAGATGATCGTTGTTTAAGTCAAATAAGCATTTGGCGCGGTTGAAGTCATCACTGCCGAACGTGTTTTCAGATGCTTTTTGATAAAGCGAACAATAGCGGTTGCGGTAGGCAAGCCAGCTGTTGTACATATCTTTTAAGTTGCCGGAGGTTAAACCGTTGCCGTTGTTCCAACCTTTGGTTTTTTCATGCTTGGAGAGGTTTAAGTAAACTTGCTGAATGTCTTTAAGCATACGAGTGTTTTCGGCTTTCATGCATAAAGCAACTTCATTATCGGTTTGCGCCGCCTTAAAGCAGGCTTCATATTCGGGCGAGGTTGCGCCGGCACTGAAAGCTACCGTGCACAAAGCCAAACTTAAAAACATTTTTTTTAACATGATTTTTATCCTTAAGCGTTTGAGC
>CALETM010000143.1 GCA_937920765.1 uncultured Alphaproteobacteria bacterium
ATATGCAAGCGGTGAAATAAAATACCGCAACAATTCATTTTTGGTAACTGTCCAAAGTTTTTTCATGTTACTATCCTCGTGCCGGAGTTATTCTTCGCTATGAGTTAATTTTTTAAATGCCTCAGCCAAATTTTTGGCTTTAGCAATGGCTAAAACTTCAGCGCATGTGCCGTCAGCCATAATTTTGCCTTTGTTGATTAAAATAATGCGGGTACATATATTTTCCGCCTCTTCCAACAAATGGGTTGAAATTAAAATGGTTTTGTCTTTACCCATTTGCATAATCAATTTGCGCATGTGCTCTTTTTGGTTAGGGTCAAGTCCGTCGGTCGGCTCGTCAAGTAGCAAAATATCAGGATTGCTTAAAATGCTTTGCGCAAACCCGACGCGGCGCAAGTACCCCTTGGAAAGAGTTTCAATTTTTTGCTCTAAAACATTTTCAATGTTGGCAAGCTTAACTGCTTTTTCAATGTCAGATTTTTTAACTTGCCGCAAATCGGCCATATATTGCAAAAACATTTTAACGCTCATGTCTGGATAAAGCGGCGAGCCTTCCGGTAAAAAGCCGATTTTGGTTTTAGCCTCTTGCGGGTGTTCTGAAATATCTAAACCCTCAACTTCAATTTTTCCTGAAGTCGGGGCTAAAAATCCGGCAATCATATTCATTAAAGTAGATTTTCCGGCTCCGTTTGGACCAAGCAAGGCAATAATTTCGCCTTTTTTAGCCGCAAAATTAAAATCGTCACAAGCTTTGATTTTGCCATAGATTTTATTTAAGTGTTCGGTTTTAATAGCATCAGTCATCAGACTGCTCCTTTTCATAAATCACGCCGCCGGTAATCGGCGCCGCAACTCCGGTAGTGGTCGGAAACGTAATCGGCAGCGAATAAATGCGCCGCGCCGCCAAAAAAGCCGCGGCTTGCGCGTCGCCGATTTTATGTTCAAAAATATCTGTAAGAGCGGTTTCAATATTCATATCTTTAAGTTTGTTGCGCATAAAACGAACTAAAGTCGGGTTTTGCGCTCCGCCGCCGCAAATAACCGCGCATTTAGGAACTTCCGGCAGATATAAAGCCAAAGAATAGGCTACTGCTTCAGCAATTAAGGCCGTGGCGGTGGCGGCGCCGTCTTCCAGCGACAGCCCTTCCAAATGTTCAATTTTATCATTAAAAGAGTTGCGATCGGCTGATTTGGGCGGATACTTGGCAAAAAAATCTTGTTTCATCATCTGCGCCACAATTTTTTCATGCACGGTTCCGGTGGCGGCGAGCTTGCCGTTATAATCCATCATCATATTGGCGTGCTTAAAAACCCAATCATCAATTAAGGCGTTGCCGGGGCCGCAGTCAAAAGCGGTAATTTCGCCCAAGTGGCCGGTCCAAATTAAGCTTGTTATGCCGCCGATGTTAATAAATGCCGCCGGTTTTTCAAGATTTTGTGCCAGAGCGGCATAATAAGTTGCCATTACCGGCGAGCCTTGTCCGCCATTTAAAATATCGGCGTTATGAAAATGAGTAACCACTTTAATTCCAGTTTTTTCGGCTAAAATTTTGCCTTTGCCAAGTTGATAAGTATAGCAATTTTGCGCGTCATGACAAATAGTCGGTCCTTCTAAACCAATGTAGTCAGGACGAGTTTCACATTCATTTAGAGTTTCGGTAATGGTTTCATACAAAAAATCAGTAAATTCGGCGTCAGTTTGCTCAATTAATTCGGTATCTTCCGGCAATGTTGTTTTTTTACCGATTATAGCGCGGATTTTTTGCCGCAATAAATCCGGATACAAAATTTTGCTGGCAAATTCAACATGATAAACATCAATACCATCGGTGTTTATCAGCGCAATTTTAATGCCGTCAAGCGCGGTTCCGCCCATCAGACCCAAAATATTCAGCGGTTTTATCATCATGGTTAAAAATTTTTACCTCATATTCTTGCAATGTGTTAAATATATGCTAATATGCGTTAAAATTTAGTTATAAAGGATAAAGGAAAATGAGCAAATACAAGTCTGAATTTTTTAACATTATGCTGGAACGCGGCTTTTACAATCAATGCACCAATGACATGGGTTTTGATGCCTATTTGGCAGAATGCGAACATAAAGGCGTGCCGGCGGTCGGTTATTTAGGTTCAGACCCGACGGCTGACAGTTTGCATGTTGGGCACATTGTGCCGGTTATGATGTTGCGTTGGTTTCAAAAATGCGGACATAAACCGTTGACTTTGGTCGGCGGGGCAACCGCTCGTATCGGCGACCCTTCCGGCAAAGATAAATTGCGTCCGTTTTTAAGTGAAGAAACTTTAGCTCACAATGTTGAGGGCTTGAAAAAATCTTTTCGCCGCTTTTTGAATTTTTCAGACGGAGCTAACAAAGCGGAAATGGTTGACAACTGGGATTGGTTCAAAAACATCAATTATCTTGAGTTTTTGCGCGATATCGGCACTTGCTATTCGGTTAATCGTATGCTTACGATGGAAAGCGTTAAAAGCCGTTTGGAACGTGAACAACCGATGTCGTTTTTAGAATTTAATTATCAGCTTTTACAAGGCTATGATTTTTGTGTGTTATACCAAAAATACGGTTGTCGCGCGCAAATTGCCGGCGCTGACCAATGGGGCAACATTACTTCCGGCACCGAACTCGGACGCCGCCGTTATGATGTTGAGTTGTTTGGCTTTACCAGTCCGATTTTAACCGATTCGTCAGGTAAAAAAATGGGCAAATCCGAGGGCAATGCGGTTTGGATAAATGAAGAAAAATTAAGCACCTACGATTATTACCAATATTTTCGCAATATCGGCGATGCCGAAGTTGGCAAATGTTTGCGCATTTTTACTGATTTACCGATGGACGAAGTTAAGCGCTTGGAAGCTTTGCAAGATAAAGAAATTAACGAGGCTAAAAAGATTTTGGCGTTCAACGCCGCTAAAATGTGCCGCGGCGAGGCTGAGGCTTTGGCTGCTGAAGAAACCGCCGTTAAAACTTTTGAGCAAGGCATTGCCGGCGGCGAGTTGCCGGAAATCAGCGCCGATTTAAATAACGGCATTGGTGTGCTTGATGCCTTTTTGCAAATCGGGTTTGTTGAAAGCAAGGGCGAGGCTCGCCGCTTAATTAAACAAGCCGGATTAAAAATTAACGATAAACCGGTAACCGATGAAAACTACAAAATCACCACCGCTGACTTAGTTGATGGTAAAGTAAAGCTTTCGCAAGGAAAAAAGAAACACGGCTTGCTTAAAGCTTAGTCACAACAACTTAATAAAAACACCGGAGATGAAATGCGAGCACATTTCACCTCCGGCTTTTTTGAAAGGAGTTGTATACTTCATCTTTACCCAAAGAAACCTTTGAGATACATAATAATTAGTTAAACGGCACCTCCATAAATTTTTGTATTCATTTATACATTCC
>CALETM010000144.1 GCA_937920765.1 uncultured Alphaproteobacteria bacterium
CATTTGTCCTTTTCCGGTAGCGGCTGATTTTTCGGCTTTGGCTTCGTCGCCGAGTTTTTCCCATTCGTTTGAGCCTTTTTTATTTTGACATTGGTCAACATCATAAGAACATCCTCCGCAAAATGTTTGAATGTCGTCGCACAGCGGATTGATTATTGATGTTTTAAGAGCGGCATATCCTTTTGACCAGTCGCCGCTGTGAATTTCAAAGTGCAGGTGCGGGCCATAAGGTTTGCAGGCGCCGTTTTTGTTAGGATAATCACATGATTCTCCGGTGCGGCTGCTGTAATTTGAACCGCCGACCAAACCTATGGGTTGTCCTTTTTTAACTGTTCCGCCGGTTACCAAAAAAGCTTTAAGGTGCATATAAACCGAAATATACTTACTGTCACAACCGGAGCCTCCGCCGTTGCCTGCAGTGCATTGACATTGTTTTTCGTGCTCTATCATAATAGTGCGCCCGCCGCCGCCGAGCCATTTTGCCCATACCACTTTTCCGTCGGCGGCCGCGGTTACGGTAGTTCCGGCGGTGGCGGCATAGTCGGTTCCTTCATGATTGCGCGGTTTAGGATTACCGCCGGCGCCGTTGGCGCGATAGCAGTTTGTTTCCGCCACACGGTTAATGCTTGCCACCGGCATGGTATCAAGGCAAGAGCTTGATTTGGCGTTTTGATTCATAATGCAGTTGGGATCAACGTCAAAACGCTTGCCGCTGGGGCAATTATTTAAAAGTTTTCCGTTGGTGCCGGTTGCAAGTTTGCAGGTGCCGTTATTACATGATTTTCCGCCGCAAGTGCTACCGCCCCTCATTTGTTGGGCATAAGAAACAGACGGCAACAGATATAATCCGGCGGTAAAAATTATACCGCAGAGCCATATCATTATATGTTTTTGTTTCCGTCTCATTTCGGTTTTGCTCCTACTCAATGTTGGTCCAATTTGCATATTCTTCTTTTTCTCTTTTAATCTTTTCCAAAGCCTCTTCTGCTTCTTGTTCGGCATTCCATTCCGCTTGTCGCGCGGCTCTTTGCTGTGCCGATGATTTATTGCGCTGCATTTTATCGCCGACTGATTTTAATAAGCTGCCGGTTGCGTTTGCAACTCCTTTAATATGCAATAAATGAGCGGCGCCTTTGGCTGCGACAACCGGAGCTTTGACAGCAGTTGCCGTCAGTGCTGCCGGAGCTTTCAGTATTCCGCCGGCAAGCGATACATGAGCTTTTAAGGTTGCCCGTATTGCCGCTTTGCCTAAAGCCTCAATGCCGTTGTCATCAACATTATCGGCAAAGGCTTCATTAATTCCGTTGTTAATTTTCTTAACCGCATTATTAACCGGATTGTTGATATGGTTTTTAACATTGTCAATAGCATCGGTTGCCTTATCGAGTTTACCAAAAACCGTAGTGTATTTTTTATCAAAATTATCAAATTTTTCATGTGCTTCATGCGCAACTTTTGAAAATTTTGAGTTACTGGCGGCAGTATCAATGGCTTCATCGTTTTTGTCAGCCCACCCGTCAACTTTATCTTGAACGGAATCAATTCGGCCGCGTAAACTGTTTTTTAACTCGGCGCTGGCTTTTTTGCCGAGTACAACCCTGCCTAATCCGCCTACCACGGCGCTGTTTGCTCCGCGGGCGATTCCGGCGCCGACGCCGGCTGTAAATTTAGCGGTTTTGCGTCCGGCTTGTTCGGCGGCGGTTAATGGATGCGACGCATAATAAGCGGCTTTTTTAATTTGTTGATTATACTCGCCTGAAAGTAATTTTCCGGCGCCGACCGTTGCTCGTCCCATTTGGGTTCTGGCAACATCTCCCGCCCACATGGCAGCCGGCTGAACGGCTTTTTTCTTAACAAAATCCATGCCTTGTGTCATACTGCCGTGTATCGGTGAGGCTTTGCCGAATGTTTGGTCGGGGAAAAATTTATCGGCGTAATCGGCAACAACGGAGCCTACCAATTTCATTGAATACAATAAAGTAAATAAAATAATTAAAAAATGCGTGCTTGCCAGACTGAAATTTTCAGCAACTTCATCGGTCTTATCATTATCAATATCAGCAAAAATTTCTTCTAATCCGCCGCCTGATGCTCCAATTAAATTAAGTGCATATGAAACTCCTAAGGCTAAAAACACAAATATTGCCGCGCTGCGTAGCATAATGCTGATTAAAGCGGATAATTTGTCTTTAGTTGCCGGAAATGGCCAAAGCGCCACGCCGATAGGCAGCATAATAATGGCAAATCCGAGCTTGAAGGCAATATCAACCAAATAAAAGGTGATACTGAGCGTAAGCATAAAACCAAAGAAGTAAACAACAGCGCCGCAAAGCCATACTGAAATGTTAGGCATTTTAAATAATGTAACTCCTAAAATGGTGGCGCTTTTTGCCCCGGGGCCGACGGCGTGGCAGGTGAGGGCGTGTCCTAATACCAAAACAAAAGAAGAAGCGTCGCTGATTTCTTTGGTGGTGTTAAAAATACTAAGCAATACCGAATCAGGAATAATACCGCCGCCAATTGATTTTACGCGTTCTGGAGAAGCTAATGCGCCGGCTTGTATTTGTGAACAGATGCTTTCTCGTTCGGCTTTACTGAGTTTACGCCCGTAGTCTTCAGCGGCGTTTGATGTCGATATGCCGGCGGTAAAAAGCACAGTTGCAGCCATTAGCAGAGTGCAAAATATTTTTTTTATGATATTTAATTTATTTTGCATCATCTCAGTTATCTCCATAATTGTCTTCCGATACGCCGGTATTAGCGGCAATAATGGCGCTGCCCCAATCGGTGCCTGCATTCATCACCGGTTCCAAAGTGTAGTGCAAAATGGTTTGAATACCGGAGTTAATAATTACAAAAGCCAAATAAATTTTAAAAAACTGTATCATTAAATCTTGAATCATCTTGCGAGGCTCAACGGTTGTAAAAGATGATACGCTTTTTAAGATATAAAAAGCTACCCATATTAATGACGCCACTACCAAAATAGCATTAGCCGCTTCACGCGATACCTGATATGCTTTAGCCGCGGCTTTAATAAATGCAGATGAAAGCGTTTCTACAATTTCACAGCTGTAACAAGTTGAACCGTACATAGCCTTTAAGTTAGAGGTTATGCATTTTTGTCCTTCTTTATCGAGTCCGGATATTCGCAAACCTAAAATTTTGGTTTTTGAAGAACCGCTGACACCACCGATGCTTGATGCTTTGCATCGCCGCGGCACTCTGGCGTCTTTACTTAAGCAACGGAATACTTCCGTTTCGGTTTTGAGTAAAAAATTACCGCTTTTTTCTACACACAAATAGCACCGTTGTGTGCTCATATCGCAGTTTACGGGCTTGTTGCCTACTGTTCCGCAAACAATAGTGTAGTCATTGTCAAGCGCGGAGGCGGTTCCGCTGAAAATAAATAAAGCAAGCAGAAAAGCAACAAGAGCAATGCAGGGATTGAGTATGTTTTTTATCATTCTTTGTCCCTCCCTGCCATTTTGTTTAAGAAGTTGCCGACAGATTGTGCTTTATCTTTGGCGGCTTGCGCCGTCGGACTTTTTTCAGCCATTTTGGCAAGCCCTGAGCCGATACCGCCGGTTACAAAGCCAAGCAATTTTTTGCCGGTCCAGGCCGCCAGTTTGGCAATCTTTTTCTGAAAATCAGTGCCGCCGGCGCCTTTAACCAACGAGTTTGCCATGCTGACGGCAAGGCCGATGCTTTTTAATACCAAAAAGGCAATTAAAAGCATGCACAGCATAATAATGCCAAATTCCTGATACGCTTGCTTGTCGCCCAAATATTCATAATTGTCGTTAATAATCGTTTGCATTGCAAGCATAGCCATGGTGGTTACAATGGCTATGCACATCATAATTGCAGACGAGTTTAAAATAGTCATTAGTCCTTCTTTAGCCCATTTGCGGCTGAATTTAAATGGTACTGCCAAAATTAAACACGGTAGTAAAATCACCACAATGTTCATACGGAAAATACTGTCAACCAAATAAAATACAAAGGCAACTTTAACAATTATAAAAATGCAAAAGATAAGAGCTCCTGAAACCCAGCTGGTTAAACTGGTGGAAGCTAACATTTCTTTAGCAATTAAAAAACCCATTTGCAATCTGTCGCTGGTAGCGCAAACCAAACATTGCATCATTTCCGATGGCCCGCTTGGAAAAGACGCTTGTCCGTTTGAATAACCAACATCAGTAAGTTCAGGAGCTTTGCAAATTAAAGAGTTGGTATAAATCATGCAGGTGCTGCCTATCATTTGTCCTTTGGGATTAATTTGTTCATCAGCGCCGGCAAGCTCTACAATGCGGCTGCCATATTCCAAAAATGCATAGTAAATCGGAAAAATAAGTTTGTTTAACACAAAGAGCAAAAAAGTAGTTGATGATGCTAAAATTCCGCAAACAACACATAAAAACGCCATTCGCGAAACTTCAGTCCAAACTTCAGCAGGAGCTTCTTCAACAACAGAACTGACATGTTTTAAGAGCCTGATTGAAAGCCAGATTGCAAATGCTACCATGATAAACGGCATAGCGCTGCCGGTAACTTTAGGGTAGGCTTTCATTGACGATTCGCTCATGGCGTTATAAAACATATTCAAAAGTCCGGCTTGCCAACAAGCGCGTTGCTCTTCATCAAGTTCGCTTTCTTCACCTTTAAGCTCAATGCCGGTAATATCGGTGTTATCGGTTTGGTCGGAGCTGCAGCCGACAAGGCTTAAAGCCAGAAAGATTATCATCAATCCGGTTTTAAGTAATTTTAATATGTTTTGCCACAGCAGCTTCATATTATATCCTTTTACTCTTCATCATCACCAAAAATACCTCCGTAATCATCATCGCCGGATTCATTTTCTTTGCTTAACTCATTTAATGCCGCGCCGATTCCCTGATCAGGAGATTCTGATTTGTCATTACCCCTCTGATTATTGGCGCCGCTTTGCTGATTGCCTTGCGCGCCGCTTCCTTGAGGTTTGGGAGCGCCGCCCGCGCCGTTGGGGTTGGCTTTACTGCCAAGACCTACTTTGGCTCCGACCGAAGCAACTCCGCCCAAAACTTTGTCCTTAAGCTCATTAACTTTGGCTTTTGCTCCTGATGCTTCATAAACGGCTCCGCCGACGGCACCGCCGACTGTTCCGGCTGCGCCGGCCGCAACTTTGGCCG
>CALETM010000145.1 GCA_937920765.1 uncultured Alphaproteobacteria bacterium
TGTATAAGAGACAGGAATATGAGTTGCTTGTCTTTTGAAAAAAAAGTGCGGCCGTGGCGGAATTGGTAGACGCGTAACGTTGAGGTCGTTATGAACTAAGTTCGTGAAGGTTCAAGTCCTTTCGGCCGCACCAAAAACTTTCCAAAATCATCTTGCAATGTTTTGTTAAAAGGAGGCGCCATGTTAAGAATTTATAAATCTGAAGATGGCGGCAAGCTTATTAAGCTCAAAAAAAACAAAGTTGCAGCCCTTTCATGGTATAACCTAATTAATCCTACCGCTGAAGAAATGGAAAAAGTTTCTTCTCAGCTCAAACTTGACCCAGATATGCTCAAAAATGCGCTTGACCTTGATGAGCGCTCACGGGTAGAATTTGAAGACGGCGTGCTGTCGCTTATTGTTAATTTGCCTTTAATGGACGATGAGGGGCAGTTTGACACATTGCCGTGCGGGTTGGCGTTTACCTCGCGTAATTTTATGACAATTTGTTCGCGTGACAACCGTATTATCAGCTCGTTTAATAAAAATACCGCCAAGAGTTTTGATACTCGCGAGCGCGGGCGCTTTTTGCTTTCAATTTTATCAAAATGCACGCAGTTTTATTTAAAATATTTGGCAATTATCAATCAGCGCACGGAAGAAATTGAATATTCATTGCGTAAAACCACCAAAAACAAAGCTTTGTTTAAGCTGATTGAAATTCAAAAATCATTAGTTTATTTTACCACGGCATTAAAAGACAATCACTTGGTGCTGCTTAAAATTTTGCGTATGATTAACTCTCCGGCAATGTCAAAACTTATTAAATTTACCGATGATGATATTGATATGCTTGAAGACGTTATTGTTGAAAATAAGCAGGCGATTGAAATGGTTGATATGCATCGCTCTATTTTAGAAGGTATGATGGATGGTTTTGCCTCCATTATTAATAATAACCTCAATCTGGTGATGAAGTTTTTGGCGGCTATCACGATTATTTTATCGATTCCGACCATGCTTGCCAGCTTTTGGGGTATGAATGTTCCGGTTCCAGGCTCCGGCAATCCGTACGGCTTTTTAATAGTTATGGCTATATCCGCCGTAGCCACGGTATTAACTATTATCTATTTCCGTAAAAAAGGTATGTTTTAAGCAAAAAAAATCCGCGGTAAAATGCGGATTTTTTGTGTCTGTTTTATGTTAAAAAGCGTCCCAAAACCGTAATCCGGCATCAACCATAATCTTTAAGAACAAAATGGCGATAACCGTTAAAATTACAATTCGTATAATCTTGTGCCCGTTTTTAATGGCAAGTCCGGCGCCGACATAATTGCCGGCAATGCTGAATATGGCAACCGTCAAGCCGAGCGGGATAATCACCACGCCGTTCCATAAAAAAATCATTAATGAAAAAATATCGGCGGTCATATTCACGATTTTAGCGTTACCTTCCGATTGCAGTAGCCCCATTTTGGCGATTCCGGAATAAACCAAAATTAAAAAAGTGCCGGAAGCCGGACCATAAAAACCGGCGTACATTGCAAGCAAAAAAGTTGCGATTGAAACAATAAGGTATTGTTTGGCGCGTGCAATCGGCTGAACTTTATGCGGCTCCAAATCTTTTTTAAGCAACACATACATTGCTACCAGCGGTAGCAAAATCAAAAGCAAAATTTTAAAAATAAGCTCGTCAACCATCAATGCGCATTTAGCTCCGGCCATACCGCCGAAAGCCGCGGTTATAACTCCGATAACCGCCAATTTATAATCAATGCATTTGTGTTTGCAATAGCGGGCGGTGGCAACAATAATTCCGCAGGTTGCCGAAAGCTTGTTGGTGTATACGGCAGTATGGGCGGGGAGTCCGGCAATCATATAAGCCGGCAATGAAATCAAACCGCCTCCGCCACCGATGGAATCAACAACTCCGGCCAAAAAAGCAAATGGACAGATAATTAAAAACATTGATAAAGAGAGTTCCATGATAGTTGCCTTATTATATTAAAAACTTTAATGAGCATAATGTGACATATTTATCAAATAGTCAAGTTGTAAACCTGATGTTGTCATCAATATTTTTCTGTATATCTGTCTCTTATACACATCTGACGCTGCCGA
>CALETM010000146.1 GCA_937920765.1 uncultured Alphaproteobacteria bacterium
GTCTCGTGGGCTCGGAGATGTGTATAAGAGACAGTTTATTTTAAGATGTAAACGCCTTTCTTTAACTTATAAGGCGGATAACTTTATTCAGAGGTAAATATTATGACGCAAAAAAACAACCCGTGGGAAACAGATTTGCCCGATACAAACGGCGAAGCGACAACTCGCATTCAGCTTAAACCGATAAAAATCGCTAAAATGTCCGGTGCTAAAAATGATTTTAATCTGCCGCTAAAAGTTATAATCGCGGTTTTGTTGCTGTTGTGGTTGGCTTCCGGCTTTTATCAGGTGCAGCCGAGCGAGCAGGGGGTGGTTTTGCGTTTTGGCAAATATGTCGATACCACCGATTCGGGGTTGCATTACCATTTGCCGTTCCCGATTGAAAACGTGATTAAGGTTAATGTTACGCAAGAGCGCAGTATTAATTTGGGTGTTTCGGAAAATTCCAATACGGCAACGCACTATTACAATAACAACCAGTCAAGCGTTGCCCTCAATTCGTTTACGGAAAGCCATATGCTTACCGGCGATGAAAATATTGTGGACATTAACTTAACCGTGGTTTGGAAAATTAAAGACGCTAAAGATTATTTGTTTAATGTCAGAAGCCCTGATGTCACGGTTAGGGTTGCGGCGCAGTCGGTATTGCGTGAAATTGTCGGTCAGTCCGAGATGCAGCCGATTATCACCGGCGACCGCGGTATGGTTGAAGATGAAACCAAAGCCGAGTTGCAAAAGCTGCTTGATGATTTTGGCGCCGGTGTGGTGATTGTGCGCGTTAAATTGCAAAAAGCAGACCCGCCCAAGCAGGTTGTTGATGCTTTTAATGAGGTTCAGCGCGCTAAGGCCGATAAAGAAAGATTTAAAAACGAGGCGGAAGCCTATCGTAATGAGGTTTTGCCTAAAGCCAAAGGCGAGGCGGTCAAACGCACGCAAGAGGCGGAAGCCTACAAAGAAGCGGTAATCAACAAGGCGCAAGGCGAGGCGGAACGCTTTTTGTCGGTTTATAACGCGTATAAACAAGGCAAAAAAGTTACGGCGGAACGCTTGTATCTTGAAACTATGGAAGATGTTCTTTCTAAGTCAGATACCGTGGTTATTGACCCGTCGGCTAAAGGCGGAAATGTATTGCCGATTTTATCGGTTAAAGGCAAGGAGGCAAAATAATGAACAAAAATATTAAAGCTTATCTTTTAATTGTGTTGGCGGTTGCCGCAGTGGTTTTAAGCGGCTCTCTGTATGAAGTTAATCAAACCGAACAGGCGATAGTTTTGCAGTTTGGCGAACCGGTGCGTTTGGTTAAAGATGCCGGCTTAAAAATCAAGCTGCCGCTTATTCAAAATGTGGTTTATTATGATACGCGCCTGCTTAATTTAGACCCGCCGGCGCAAGAAATTGTGTTAAACGATAAAAAGCGCTTAGATGTGGATAGTTTTACCCGCTACCGCATTGTTGACCCGTTAAAATTTTATCAAACCGTTCGTACTGAAACACAAGCCCGCAGCAAGCTTGAAGAAATTGTTAATTCATCGGTGCGTAAAGTTTTGGGTAGGGTCACTTTGCAGGAACTTCTTTCTAAAGAGCGGGCGCAGATTATGGCAGACATCAGCAACGCGGTTAAAAATGATGCCGAACAAATCGGGGTGAGTGTGGCAGAAGTTCGGATTCGCCGTGCCGACTTGCCGATTGAGGTTTTGCAGGCGATTAATGACCGTATGAAGGCGGAACGCGACCGTGATGCCAAAGAGTTTAGAGCGCAAGGCCAGCAAGAAGCGCAGCAGATTCGCTCCAAGGCTGATAAAGAACGCACCATTATTATTGCCGAAGCTGAAAAGCAGGCGCAGATTATCCGCGGTGAAGGCGACAAAGAAGCAACCGCTATTTGGAACAAAGCGGCGGCTGCCGATCCACAGTTTTATGCTTATTATCGTTCGCTTGAAGCATACCGCGCTTCACTCGGTAATGATAAAAACTCATTTGTATTATCGCCGGAATCTGATTTCTTCCGTTATTTTAAGGGGAGCTTGAAGTAATTTATGATGTTTCGTCCTTTAATTGCGGCAATATTAGCCGGTTTTTGCGCGGCGGGTTCAGCCAAAGCGCAAACCTCGTTTGCTCCGCTTGTTGAAAAGGTTATGCCCTCAGTGGTTAATATTTCAGCTAGGCAGCAAGAGGCGGAAGATTCGCCGGAAGTGCAAAATAATTTAGTATTCGATGAGCAGGAAAAACGCTTTGGTCTTGGTTCCGGCTTTGTAGTCAGCTCTGACGGCTATATTGCCACTAATCGCCATGTGATTGAACAGGCAGACGCCATTACCGTTATTACAAATAACCAAAAAGAATATCAGGCAACTTTAGTCGGACAAGATTTACAAACCGATTTGGCGCTTATACAAATTGAGCCTGATGAACCCCTTAGCGCGGTTATTTTTGGCGATTCTGATAAAATAAAAGTCGGTGATTGGGTTTTAGCCGCGGGCAATCCGTTCGGGCTTGGCAGCAGCGTAAGCGCCGGTATTATTTCGGCTAAATCACGCGATATCGGCAGCGGCTATTATGACAACTATTTGCAAACCGATGCCGCCATCAATCAGGGCAATTCCGGCGGGCCGTTGTTTGATATGAACGGCGCGCTTGTGGGGGTAAACACCGCCATTTTTTCAACTACCGGCAATAGCGTGGGGGTTGGGTTTGCGTTGCCTTCCAATCAGGCTGAGTGGGTGCTTGCCAAGCTCAAAACCGGCGGCAAAGTTGAACGCGGCTGGCTTGGAATTACCATAAAATCGGCTCAGGCTCAAGACGGCGCCAAAGGGCTGGCCGTTGTTTCATTACAAGATGAAAATTTGGCATTAATGAACGGTTTGCAGGTTGGCGATATGATAGTTGCCTTAAATGATGCGCAGGTAACGTCGGTTAATGATTTTGTGGTAAAAATTGCGCAAATGCCGGTGGAAAGTATAATTAAACTTACGGTTTGGCGTGCCGGAGAAATTGTTGATATTAATGCTGTAACCTCTTTAATGCCGGAAGCAAAAACGCCCCAAAATCAACGCTTAAAAGCCGTAAATGAGCCGGTGGAAAAATATAACAAGCTGGGCTTAATTTTTAACGGCTTGCGGGTTATGGCGGTTAAGTCCGGTAGCGACGCGGCGCAAAAAGGGGTTAAAGCCGGTGACGTTTTGCTTAAAATCAATGGTATTGCTGTTTATGTGCCTGATGAAATTGAGCGTCGGATTGCAGAGGCTGAGTTAAGCGGCGAACAGCTGAAGTTAGATTTTAATGATCCGCGTACCGATGAAGAATATTTTGTTGAATGCGCGGTTGCCTCTGATACGGCCGTGCCGCAAAAGCAATAAAACGGAGGAAAAATTGAGCCGAGTTGATTTTTATCATCTGCAAAAGCAAAGTTTGGAAGAGGTTTTGCCTAAATTGTTGGAAAAAGCTTATGCTTCAGGCAACAAAATTAAGGTTAAAATAGGGACGGAATCAAGAGTTGATTTTTTAAATTCTCTGCTTTGGACTTATAATGACGAGAGCTTTTTGCCCCATGGCAGTAAAAAAGACGGAGCGGCGGAGCTGCAGCCGATATGGCTTTCGGCAGGCGATGATAATCCGAACGGCGCAACCATGTTGTTTTTAACCGATGACGCAATGCCGGTAGAAGGTGATACCGAAAATTACGCCCGTATTTTTAACATTTTTGATGGCAATAATCCGGAGGCTTTGCAAAATGCGCGTAATTTATGGAAAAATTTACGCAGCTCCGGCGCCGAATTGCATTATTGGCAGCAGGATAATGACGGTCGTTGGGCTGAAAAAGGCTGATTAATTTAATATTCTGTATAAATACCGCAAAAAAAACTTGCTAACCGCCAAATAAGACTATAATTTAAAGCCATTGGATTGAACGTATTTTGGAGGTTTAAATGGCTGAAGCCAGCAAATTTGAGCAAGATATTGCCAGCGCAAAAAGAACAATTGACAAAGAAGTTGAAGCTTTGCGCATGATGGAAAATTCTTTTGATGAAAGCTTAACTCAAGCTCTTGATTTAATGCAAAGCTGCAAAGGGCGCGTAATTGTTACCGGCATGGGTAAATCCGGACACATCGCCCGCAAAATTGCCGCAACCTTAGCTTCTACCGGCACGCCGTCTTTCTTTGTGCACCCAAGTGAAGCCAGCCATGGCGATCTTGGTATGCTTACTACCGATGATGTGGTTATTGCCATTTCAAACGGCGGTGAAAGTAAAGAGCTGGCCGATATTTTGCTTTATTGCAAACGGTTTAACATTCCGCTTATTGCTATTACTAAAAATCCGGATAGCACTCTTGGTAAAAACAGTAATCTTGTTTTAAGACTTCCTAATGACGGCGAAGCATGCCCGCTCGGCCTTGCTCCAACATCATCCACTACTGCCACATTGGTTATGGGCGATGTTTTGGCCATTGACTTAATGGAGCGCAAAGGTTTTTCGGCAACGGATTATAAACAGCGTCACCCAGGCGGAAAATTAGGCGCCATTTTAAGCAAAGTATCTGACCTTATGCATACCGGTTCTGAAATGCCGCTCATCGGCGAAGATGCTATTATGCAAGATGCCTTAATGGAAATGACTGCCAAAATGTTGGGTTGCGTCGGTATTGTTAATAAGGAAGGCGATTTAATCGGAATTATCACTGACGGTGACTTGCGCCGTTGGATGTCGCCGGGGCTTATTTTGGAAAAAGTTTCTACCGTTATGACCAAAAACCCGAAAACTATTAGTCCTGATGCGTTGGCAGTTGAGGCCTTAAAAACCATGAACACCACTGGCAAAGGTATTACCAACCTGTTTGTGGTTGACGGCACTAAGCCGATTGGCTTGATTCACATTCATGACTGTTTGCGTGCAGGGGTTGCGTAATTGGTAGACTATGGCAAGATAGACTCGTTTTTTAACGGGGAGCATCTTTTAGAAGAAAAAAACAGCCGTCGTTTAAGCTTAAAAGCCAGGCTCATACGCGGGGCAAAGCTTATTATGCCCTCAACGGCGGCTGTTTTAATTGCTTTAATTATGCTTTATCCGTCATTAAAAAAAGACGAAGTTGTTGCTAATTTAGATGTTACGCTGCCTAAAAAAGGCGAGCTTGAAAAGCTGCATATTGAACAAACCGAGTTTGCGGTTACTGATAAAAACAATCGGGTAAGCCGCATTAAAGCTGTTCAGGTTGATGAAACATCTGCCGGCTCTAAGGTTATGAAAATTGTTAATCCGCAAGGCACAATTCCGGCCGGAGGCAATGACAAGCCGGTGGCGGTAAGCGCAGTGGTCGGCTATTATGACCAAAAAAATAATATCCTTAAACTGGAAAAAAATGTTAAGGCGGTGTATGCCGACGGAACTACTGCCGAAACGCAGGTTGTTAAGTATGATTTTAACAACTCAATCGGAACCGGACCGCAAAAAATTTACGCTTACGGCGCTTGGGGTAAGCTATGGTCGGAGCAATTTACCTATAATCATGACGCAGAGGTTTTAACCTTAATCGGCAAGTCAAAAGTAACCGATGAAAAAAACACTTTGTTTGCCGATGAACAAATTCGTTATTATCGTACTGAAAATAAGGTTGAAGCTGATAAAAATGTTAAAATTGAAACGCCGCAAAATGTTATAACTTCTGATAAAATGCGCGCCTTTATCAAACAAGCCAAAAATTTGGAGTTTGAAAAAACCGAGGCTTGGGGCAATGTTAAATTAACCGCTGAAAAAAATACCATGTATGCCGATAAGGCAGTTGTGTTTTTCAAAAACGGTGCGGTAAGTAAGGCCGAAGCTTATAATAAAGTAAAAATTATTGAAGATGACAATACAATGTACGCCGATAAAGTTTTTGTCTTTTTTAAGGACGGCGGCGCGCAGGGTATTGAAAAAATTGAGGCTTTTAATAATGTAAAAGTGGTAACACCCGATGGGGTTGCCAAAGGTGACTACGGGTTGTATCAACCGCATAAAAATGAAGTTGAGCTAAGACATAATGTTGCCATAATGCAAAATGGCAGTGTTATTTATGGCGACCGCGCGGTTACTGACTTAAAAACTTCTGTCAGCCGTGTGTTGTCAGATACGCAAAACAAGCGGGTTTCGGGTGTAATCAGCGGTGCTGCAATAAAAGGTGAGAAAGATGAAAAAAAATAATCAGGATTCGGTATTGGAAATTTTTAACATCGGCAAAAAATATAAAAATCGCGCCGTTTTGAAGAATGTTTCGCTACATGTTCGCCGCGGTGAGGCAGTCGGTTTGTTAGGGCCTAACGGTGCCGGCAAAACCACGTGTTTTTATTGCGTAATCGGCTTAATTACTCCTGATTACGGCGATGTTCATATCAACGGCGAAGATATTACCAATATGCCGATGTACCGTCGCGCTCGCATGGGTATCGGTTATTTGCCGCAAGAAGCTTCTATTTTCAGAAGTTTAAGCGTTGAAGATAACATTAAAGCTATTCTTGAAATTGTGGAAGAAGACGAAAGCAAGCGCGAAAATATGTTGGAGGAGCTGTTAAGCGAGTTTTCAATCGCACACTTGCGTAAATCTCCGGCTATTGCGCTGTCAGGCGGTGAACGCCGCCGTTTGGAAATTGCCCGCGCGCTTGCCAGCAATCCTGATTTTATTTTGCTTGATGAACCGCTTGCCGGTATTGACCCGATTGCGGTGGGTGAAATTCGCTCATTGGTATCGCAACTTAAAAATCGCGGCTTGGGTGTGCTGATTACCGACCACAATGTGCGCGAAACCTTGGATATTATTGATCGCGCCTATATTTTGCACGGTGGTTCGGTGTTAATGGAAGGCACGCCGGAAGAAATTGTTGCCAGCAAAGAAGTTCGCAAAGTTTATTTGGGTGATAATTTTTCTATGTAATTTTATATCCCCTCACTGCAAACAATGAGGGGTTCTTGTTATTTCCATAACACTCTGATATTGCACCAATCATTTTTGCAATTACTGCAAAGAGTGTCGGCTTTGGCAAGGTCTAAAGTGCGTAAACAATCACTGCCTGTGCAATAAGCGTCGCCTTTTAACTCTCCGTTAGATACGGCTGTGCCGTCAGCATTGTTGTTATAATTTTGCAACATATAAATATTGGCGGCATTTTCTTTAGCGGCAAATGTAATGTTGCGGCAAATCTCAGAACCTTGTGCTGATGATGCGTCAAATCTAAAAGAGATAATACCTAAATCATCACTGCCGATTGTTCCATTGGGATATGACCACGGATGATCTGAGTATACAATGCTAATTAATCCTTTAAAGTAGTTGTCATATAAAACAGCGTTTTTATATACAATGCCGTCCGGTAGCAAATTTAATTTATACAGTAAATTTTCGTAATAGGTGTCGGTGCCTTTGGTACGAGGCAGCTGGTTTTTAATTTGCAACACATTGTTAATCAGCATATTAACAGCTTCGGCATGTTTGTTGAGTTTATATTTCATCATCGCCTTGGAGTAACCGGCGATAGCGCCGACTGATAAGACCCCGATTATCGCTAAAACGCCGAGCATTTCTACCATAGACCTACCTGATTGTGTATTCATGAGTAAAAATCTCCTCAAATTAGTTGTTTTGAGAAGATTTTAGCTCGCGTTTTTTTTTTGCAATATTTACGAGTCCATGC
>CALETM010000147.1 GCA_937920765.1 uncultured Alphaproteobacteria bacterium
ATCATACTCATTATAGTTATTGATAATTATGTCTTTGTATTTATTGATAACCATATCAAAATCCTTCGGCTGTCAGTAATATTCTTTACACCGAAAGGGTAATATAAGTTTTTGCAAAAGTAAAGCTGTTAATTATAAGCAAAAAATTACAGCGCCGCTCCTTTGCTCGGGCGGTATAATTTTGCCATATCCACGCCTTCAAGCCGGAGCAATTTAATTTTTTTATCTAACCCGCCGGCATACCCGGTTAAACTGCCGTTGGTGCCGACAACTCTGTGGCATGGAATAATAATTGAAATCGGATTATGCCCGACCGCGCCGCCGATTGCTTGCGACGACATACATTGTACCCCTCGCTTTTTAGCTATCCGTTGAGCAATTTCGCCATAAGTCATAACATCACCGTACGGAATCTCGCACAGAATATTCCACACCTCTTGCCGAAATTCCCCACCGGCAGGAGCCAGCGGCAACTCTGATATTTCCGGTTTTTCACCACAAAAATACCTACTAAGCCAACTTTTAGCTTTTTTAAAAATCGGCAAATTATCATTTTGGAACATTTCATCATTAACCATACCAGCAAAATGTTTCTGCCCTTCCAGCCATAAGCCGACAATATTTTTACCGTCAGAACCCAAAGTAATTCCGCCAATCGGCGAAGTGTAATCTGTTTTATAAAACACAATTAAATCCTTTCTACACAATATTTCATAAATTTACCATAGCCTGTTTTTATCGGGAAGATTGTAATTTTAAATCCGAGCAATCCTCTTGTCAATCATCTGCTTAGCAGCATATGGTATAAAACGCAAAAACGGCAGGTTTTTATCCCTGCCGCTTGTATTGGTGATGCTTACCTTACGTTTTCCGGGCTGAAACGCGATAGAACAGCTAAATTAGCAACGTTGTTATTGGGGTAAAGTTCATTTCTTACCGCCACTTTTCTTTTGCTCTTATCCTTATCAATATATTCTTTATGAGGATTTGTCGCCATATCTGTTAGCAGCTTTATTTGCTCTTCATGACTAAGTTCAAGTTTAGTGGATAGATACTTTATAAAACTCTTATCATCTTTGTTTGTTGAAAAAACATATACACCATTCTCTCTTAATGTATTAAGAGTAACTTCTTTTGAAATATCAATCGATACTTCTTTTTGGGTTGTCCATTCACCGGTAATATCACCGCCTAAAGATACGGTTGGTGTAAAATCATCATTTTCTGTAATTTTATGACCATGAATATATCCCAAAACTTCATCATTTTTCTTTCCGACCAATCTATCATCTGTTAAAATGACTAAGTTATCCCCTTTGCAACTAAAATCATTTTCTTCTTGTGACTTTTTGAGTGCGTATGCACCATTAGAATTAGGAAACATGCATACACCGATAAAAGTCTTTTCCCAAGCTAAATCCGGACGTTCAGTAGTCCCTTTTAACACTTCCCCTTTAAGTTCTTCTTTTGCCAACGGTGTAGCGTGATAAAGCACAATACCCTTTGCAACAGCTTCTTTTTTCAAACGTTCTTGCGTCTTTTTCTGTTGTCTTTCTAATTCTTCAAATAATATTTCTGTTAATTGAGGATTACCAATAAGTTTAAAATATTTATCAGCTTCTTGCTTTATTAAATCATTTTTAATTTTAACAGCTTCTCGCTCTGATAATGCATGAGCTAGCTTTTTATTATTTTCTTTGCCAACAATAGTATTTTCATCAAACGTGTTCTGAACTAATTTGTTATAAAATGCTTGAGCACGTGTTAAACCTTTTTCAGAATCAATTATTTTTCTAAAACTTTTAAGAGCTGTTTCCTCAGAAAATAATTTTTCACCCATCATCTATCCCCATAACATACGATAATTATACGATAATTATACGCCACATTAACTGCAAAATCAATGCAATTTTGGCAAACGGAATTTGAATTGAGTTAATTGCTTTGAAAAATAAAGACTTTATCATAAAAAAGTTCGGAAAAACTTTCCAAAACGCCATTTTCGAAAATACAACATTCGAACTCGCTGAAAGCCTTGGTAAATAAAGCAAAACGGCAGGTTTTTATACCTGCCGCTTGAATTGGTGATGCTTACCTAGCGGTTTACGAACTGAATTTCATGAAAATTCAAAAAAAAAACAGTGTCCTTTTTATAAGAACAGTGTTTGATGATTTAATGTCTGGCTTTATACACCATAATCTCTGTCTCTTATACACATCTGACGCTGCCGACGAATAGAG
>CALETM010000148.1 GCA_937920765.1 uncultured Alphaproteobacteria bacterium
AAATAAAGCTCACCTTAAAAGGTGAGCTCTTGTGTATCTGCATTTACAAAAGGAATATGCCAATGCTTAATATCGGAGCGCATTTATCATCAGCCAAAGGCTTTGCCAATATGGGAAAAGATGCGGTAAAAATAGGGGCGGATACATTTCAGTTTTTTACCCGCAATCCACAGGGCGGCAAAGCCAAAGATATTAATCCGGCTGATGTTGCGGAATTTTTAGCGTTGGCAAAACAATATCATTTTGCAAAGTTTGTAGCGCATGCGCCATATACGCTTAATCCGTGTTCAGATAATCCGTCCACGCGCGAATTTGCCGAAATGGTGTTTGCTGATGATTTAAAACGTATGGAATATGTGCCGCACAATTATTATAACTTTCACCCCGGAAGCCATGTCGGACAAGGTGTTGAAGTCGGTATAGATATGATAGCGGCGCTGCTTGACAGGGTTTTAACCAAAAATCAAACCACGATGGTTTTGCTTGAAACAATGTCGGGTAAAGGTTCGGAAGTCGGCTCTAAATTTGAAGAATTGCAACAGATTATTTCAAAGGTGAAATTACCTGAAAAGCTTGGCGTTTGTTTGGATACCTGCCATGTTTATTCAGCCGGATACGATATTGTGAATAATTTGGACGGGGTATTGGCAGAATTTGATGCCATTATCGGGCTTGATAAGCTTAAAGCCATACATCTTAATGATAGCAAAATGCCGTTTGCCAGTCATAAAGACAGGCACGAAAAAATCGGGCAGGGCACAATCGGGTTAGACGCAATTGTGCGAATCGTTAATCATGAAAAATTAAAGGAGCTTCCGTTTATTTTGGAAACTCCTAACGATTTGGCCGGTTGGGCGCAAGAAATTAAGCTGCTGCGCACGGCAACAGCTTAGTCTTGATGTTTTACATTAATAAACCGGAAAACGATGGCACAAAGCAATCATTTCATCGGCAGTTGATTTAATGGTTGCTTCGGCATCGCCTTGTGCTAATGCGTCAATAACATTACCGATAGCATTACCGATAAGCATAAATTCCGCCTCGCCGAATCCGCGGGTGGTGCCGGCAGGAGTGCCTAATCTGATGCCGGAAGTAACTTTTGGGGGCATCGGATCATACGGAATGGCATTTTTGTTGCAGGTGATATGAGCTTTTTCAAGCGCAGCCGCTACCACATCGCCGGTTAAGCCTTTTGGACGCAAGTCAACCAACAGCAAATGAGTATCGGTTCCGCCCGAAACTAAGTTTAAACCGCGTTTTTTGAGTGTTTCACCCAGAATTTTAGCATTTTTGATAATGTTTTTGGCATAAATTTTAAAAGGGTTGCTTAAATCTTCATGGAAACAAACCGCTTTACCGGCAATAACGTGCATCAAAGGTCCGCCTTGGGTTCCGGGGAATACTGCCGAATTAATTTTTTTAGCAATTTCGGCATTGTTGGTTAAAATCATACCGCCGCGCGGACCGCGCAAGGTTTTGTGAGTGGTGGTGGTAACAACATCTGCCCATTGCAGCGGGTTAGGGTGAACTCCGCCGGCGACCAAACCGGCAAAATGCGCCATATCTACCATTAAGTAAGCTCCGATTCTGTCGGCAATTTCACGAAAACGAGCAAAATTTATTTGCCGCGGATAAGCGGAACCGCCGGCAATAATGAGTTTGGGTTTATAGTCAAGAGCCAAGCACTCAACTTCATCATAATCAATTAAGCCGGTATCTTCACGCACGCCGTATTGAACGGCATTAAGCCATTTGCCGGAAAACGAAACTTTGGCGCCATGGGTGAGGTGTCCGCCGGCATCAAGGCTCATGCCCAAAATGGTGTCATTGGGTTGCAGTAAAGCCACATAAACGGCAGTATTGGCTTGCGAGCCCGAATGGGGCTGCACATTGGCAAATTCGGCGTTAAATAAACGTTTGGCACGTTCAATAGCAAGATTTTCAACAATATCAACGTTTTCGCAGCCGTGGTAATAGCGGCGGTTAGGATAACCCTCGGCGTATTTGTTGGTTAAAACCGAGCCTTGCGCTTCCATTACTGCTTTAGAAACATAGTTTTCGGAGGCGATAAGCTCAATTTGCTCAAGTTGGCGTTTTTGCTCTTGTTTAATGGCGTTAAAAATATCAGGGTCTTCATTTTGCAGATTCTGAGTAAAATCCATAACGATTATTCTCCTTTATCTAATTTATCCAAACGTTGCTGATGGCGTCCTCCTTCAAATGAGGCGTTTAGAAATATGTTGCAATATTCAATAACTTCAGGAACGGTCATGGTTCTGCCGCCAAAAACAATAATGTTGGCGTTGTTATGCTGTTTGGCTTTTTCTGCCACAAACTTATTGTATAGCAAAGCTGCGCGAATCCCTTTGTGGCGGTTGGCCGCAATGGAAATTCCGACTCCGGTGCCGCAAATTAAAATACCTAAATCAGCTTTTTTTGCTAAGATATATTCAGCCATTTTATCGGCATAATCAGGGTAATCAACCGAGTTGGTGCTGTCAGTTCCAAGGTCTATGAGCTTTTGCCCGTGTTCGGCAAAATGTTTGACAAGAGCTTGTTTCATTTCAAATCCGCCGTGGTCGGATGCTATTGCGATGTTCATATTTAATCTCCCGTAAGTTTGTTATGCACAGTAGACTATAAAATTGCATTTAAAAAAAGACTTTTTTTGCACATATGCAAAAAAAATGCACTTTTTGTAAAAAAACTATTGACGCGGGCAAAAATATTTGTATATATGGAAATCACCAATGAGTTTGGTACTGGTGGCCGGTTGGCAGAATGGCTCATGCAGAGGACTGCAAATCCTTTTATATCGGTTCAATTCCGGTACCGGCCTCCAAGTTTATTCCGACTTAGCTCAGCGGTAGAGCAATCGGCTGTTAACCGATCGGTCATCTGTTCGAATCAGATAGTCGGAGCCAAAATGAACCTCGCGAAAGCGAGGTTTTTTTTGTGCTCCCAAGTATCTGTGGAACAGATGACCGAAGGTCATCGTTCGGAGCGGGTAGTTGGTGAGCGCAAGCTTGCGCTGCGCGAACCTTACGGCGCGAGGAGGACCCGCTTGCGGGAGTACCCAATCGATAGTCGGAGCCAAAATGAACCTCGCGAAAGCGAGGTTTTTTTTGTGCTCCCAAGTATCTGTGGAACAGATGACCGAAGGTCATCGTTCGGAGCGGGTAGTTGGTGAGCGCAAGCTTGCGCTGCGCGAACCTTACGGCGCGAGGAGGACCCGCTTGCGGGAGTACCCAATCGATAGTCGGAGCCAAAATGAACCTCGCGAAAGCGAGGTTTATTTGTGCTTATTGCTCCTGAACAACCGAAATGTATAGGATAATTTGACAACCGATTTCAGAGTCGCAAGATGAACAAACATCATCAATTTGTTTTAAGGTGGCATTGCGTAACCGGTTACCGCTTAATAAAGGGGCGACATAACTGTCGGTTTTGAGGGAGCGCATTTCAACAGAGTCTATATTTTCAGCATTTTCTTTGCAGGCAAGAAAAACATTGCGGCAAATTTCATTATCCAAATTGCTGATTTTAGTACCGGAGCGGTTCATATATATGTTCAGATAGTAAATAGTAGGATGTGATATATTGCCACTGTTACTGATGGCGGTTGTTCGTGAGTAGGTAATATAGGTTTTATTTTTGAAAATGTCGTAAATGGAGGCATCTTGCTGATTGTAAGTCATGCCGTCAGGCAGTAAATTGGCTTTATGAAAAAAACTGCCGAGAGAATAAGAGTCGTTGGTGTTTTTGCCATAGGTGCGTTGTAATTCAGGAAGCAGTTTAATCGCCTCATTTAACAAGAAATTGAAACTTTCCATATGTTTATTAAGCTTATATTTGGTCATGGCCTTAGAGTAACCGGCAATCGCGCCGACGGATAAGACCCCGATAATAGCAAGAACGCCGAGCATTTCTACCATAGACCGACCTGCGCTTGCGTCTAGCGGGCACCTGCTTGTAACTTTTTTTCTTATGTAACTATTTGTACACCGCGAAAAAAAGTTACTGC
>CALETM010000149.1 GCA_937920765.1 uncultured Alphaproteobacteria bacterium
AGATGTGTATAAGAGACAGCTTACATCGTTATACCTTAATGTAAGGAGAAAATTATGGAAGAAATTTCAAAACTTATACGAGAGGCGCGCCCGTTATACTTTGCCCGCAAACGCCGCCGCAGAGTTATTAAGGCGGTTGTCGGCGGTGTGGCAGGGTTGGCGTTGTTTTTTGCGCTGTTTACACAACAAAAAGCGCAGCCGTTGCTGTTTGACGCATGGACGGAAGAATTGTATATGACTGAAAACGGTTCCGTAATTGAAGATATGGGACTTCCGGTTGACGAGTACGGTTTGTTGATGGTTAGCTGATGAAAGATATTATTGAACAAAATAAAAAATATGTTCGCGCGGTTATCCGCAAGTTTACCGGCTCTTTAAACGAAGATTTGGAGCAGGAAGTGTATATCAAAACATGGCAGAATATGCCCAAATACAATGAACAGGGCAAATTTAAGCAATGGATATGCACTTTAACCGCCAATCTGTGCCGCGACTATTTTCGCTCCGGCGAATATCAACGGCAAATGCGTAGCGAAAGCGATGAGCATATTGATGAAATGCGCGCCGAATCTACTCTGCCGGAAGAAGTTATAGACGCCAAAATGCGGCAAAAAATTATCTTAAAAGCAGTTGATGCCCTGCCGCGTCAGTTGCGAGAGGTGGTAGTTTTGTTTGAATTTGAAGATTATTCGCAAGAGCAAATTGCCGCCAAATTACATATTCCGATAGGGACCGTAAAATCGCGACTGTTTAACGCCCGTAAACAACTTGCAGATAAGTTGAGTTTTTTAAAGGAGAAGAAAGATGAATAAACAATTTTTTTGCGGAGCTTTGGCAATCGGCGTTTTGCTTGCCGGAACAGCCATGGCGCAAAAGCCGGTGGCGTTAGGCGAGGCGCCGCAGGTTGAGCAGATTCAAAAGCGCAAGTTTGATAAAGAACATCACGAGAAAATGGCTAAACGTTTGGCCGATAAGCTGAATTTGACGAACGAACAGCAACAAAAAGCCGAGCAAATCCGTAAATCAGGGCAGGCTAAAATCAAACCGTTGCTTGATGAAATGATGGAACTGCGGCAAAAAATAGATAAAGAACGCCGTGCTAATATGAAAGAATTTGAAAATATTTTGACTCCGGAGCAAAAAACGGCATTTGAAAAGCTTAAAGCTGAAGACAAAGCAAAATTCCGCAAACAGATGCAAAAACGCGTGGATAAGCACCGCGGTGACGATATGCTTCCGCCGCCACCACCGGAAGGAGCTATGTTACCTCCACCACCAGAAGGAGCTATATTACCGCCACCGCCGATGGACGATTAAATTAAAAAAAAAGGACTCACGTGTAAAATGCGTGGGTTCTTTTTTTGTATGCTTTGTATATAAAAGAATCTTGTGATTCAATGACTCTAAGGCTTGCAACTATCAAACATCTCCTGTAAACTGGCAACACTGTTGAATATGCATTAAAAGGCTTAAAAATGAACGAAACGCAGCGTATGATTAATCAAGCCCTCTCTTTGCGCCAGCCGCAAAAGGAAAGTCTTGATATCTTGGTAAATGTCTTAGAAAAAATTACTTTAGCTAAAAATATGGACACATCAGAGGCTTTGCGGCTTATTCAGGAGTGCGTCCATCGGTCAAAGACTTTGAGCGTGCTTTTCCGTGTATTTGCTTTGCTATTGCCACCGGTGTCGGCAAAACGCGCTTAATGGGTGCAATGATTGCATATCTTCACGTTGAATGTAAAATTAAAAATTTTATGATTTTAGCACCGAATTTAACAATTTATAACAAATTAAAGACAGATTTTACTCCAAATACGCCAAAATATGTTTTTCCGGGGCTTAATGCTTATGTCGGCACACCGCAAATCATTACCGGTGATGACTACGACCAAGTCGGCGGTTTGTTTGATAATCCCGCTGATGACCGCTTACGTATCAACATTTTTAATATTTCAAAAATTGATTCCGATAAAGATGCCCGTGGCACGCCGCGAGTTCGCCGTATGGCAGAATATTTAGGGCAATCATACTTTGACTATTTATCGGGCTTGCAAGACCTGGTGTTAATTATGGACGAAGCGCACCGTTATCGTGCAAACGCCGGTATGGCGGCAATTAATGAACTTAACCCTGTTTTGGGTATAGAGCTGACCGCAACCGCAAAATCAACCGGCGTAAAAGGTAAACCTTTCAAAAATATAGCTTATGAATATAACCTTGCACACGCTATAACAGACGGTTTTGTGAAAAAGCCTGCTATTGTCGGGCGCGCGGATTTTAATAAAAATCAGTATGACGAAGATACTTTAGAGGAACTAAAAATTATAGATGGTATTAAAGTTCATGAGAGCGTTAAGGCAGAATTGCAAGTTTATGCCGACAATAAAAAAGCGCGCAAAGTTAAGCCTTTTATGATGATAATTGCCAAAGACATTGCTCATGCCGAAGCCATTGAAGCTAAAATTAAGAATGATAGTTTTGAAGAAGGACGTTATAAAGACAAGGTAATTGTGGTCAATTCAAAGCAAAACGGCGAACTAAAAGACGAAGTTTTACAGCGTTTATTGCAAATTGAAGACGCAAACGAGCCGACCGAAATTGTGATTCACGTTAATATGCTTGGCGAAGGTTGGGATGTAAATAACCTTTATACTATCGTGCCGCTTCGTACAGCCGATTCAAAAATTTTAGTTGAACAGTCAATCGGGCGCGGTTTACGCTTGCCTTATGGAGCATTAACCGGCGATGAAGCAATAGACCGTTTGCATGTTGTTGCGCATGATAAATTTGCTGACATTATTAAGGCTGCACGCGACCAGTCGTTTGAATTTCAGCAAGAATATATTGACAATAGTGAAAATGGTCTAGTTGGTAAAGTTGTAGAAACAAGTACGAGCAAAATTGATGATGAGTTGCAAAACGGCAATATAATTGTCCATAAACCGCAACCGAAGCAAACCGCTTTACCGGTATTTACCAATGAAGACAATCGTAAAATCGGCGAAGCAGTAAGAGAAGCTATTGCCGAAACAGGACGCCAGGTTGCTAACCCAGAGGATTTAAAAAGCAAAGAGAATCAAGAAAAAATTACCGAAGCAACTAAGCAAAAGCTTAAAAATATAGCTTTGAATAATTCTGAATTTTCTTTAGAACCTGTTGTAGATGTTGAGCAAACGGTTAAAAACTATACAGAAAACTTTATTAAGCTGACGATTAACATTCCGAGAATTATCCAAACTTACCGCCAATTAAGCAGTTTTACTTTTTACAATTTTGATATAAATACGGCAGATTTTAACGGCTACAAGCCGGAACCTCAAAAAATGATAATTCAAGAAATTATCGGGCATGGTCGCGATGAAATGCAAGCCGAATTTTTTGACCGTTATGACGATATAACGCACTATTTGCTTGAACCCTTAGTTGATGAAACGGTTATTTCCTACCAAGAAAATGCCGATTTAATTCAAAAGCTCGTAAGACAAACGATTGACTATATCAACTCATATTCGGGCAGTGAGCTAAACACGCGCAAAATATTGTTTTTCAACGGACATGACATTGCGCACAAAATTATGTTGCAGATGAAAGCGTATTTATGTCCGGCTAAAATGGAATTAACTGTTAAAGTTGACAGTGACTATGGCACACAAACATCCGAATCATATAAAATGCTGTCGCGTGAGGGCGAAACACCGCTTGACTATCGCACTTCCATACACGATAAGACCAAAATTAAAAATATGATTTTTACCGGCTTTAAGAAATGCCTGTTTGACAAGCAAAAGTTTGACTCATCAACTGAAAAAGACTTGAGCGAAATTTTAGAAAATGCAAGTGCCGTATTAAAATGGTTTAAGCCGAACAATGACCGCGCCAAAGAGATATTTAACATTAAATACCCTGACGATGAGCGTCAGCTTCACAATTATTACCCTGACTTTATCGTGGAAACCATCAGCGACAAGTATATGATTGAAACCAAGGCTTCTAACCAAATGACCGATAAAACGGTATTGGCAAAAATGGAAGCTGCCCAAAACTGGTGTAAAATTGCCACAGACTTTGAGAAACAGCATAACGGTAAACCGTGGCACTATTTATTAATACCGGACAACACTGTAACCCTTGACCGCAGCTTTGAAAAGCTTGTCAGAGATTATGAGGCAAAATAAGAGGAAATGCAATGTGTTTGTGTACTTTAATCTGTGATTTTGTTACCATAGAAGGTGTTATTAAGACAGCCGAGTTGGGGCTTGCTACTTGGGGATGTTATATTGCATATAGAGGATTAAAAACATGGCGCGAGCAAATTATTGAAGCCCCTAAAATTGAATTAGCAAGAGAAATTGTTGAACAATTTTATAATATGAAGGATTTAATAGAAAGAGCAAGATGTCCATTTATCTCTTATTCGCCTGACGAAGTACGAAAATTTTATGGAATGGATAATTTAACTGATTATCAAGCTGGTTTAGCATACAGATTAATGGTATTAGATACATCAATTGAGCAAATTAAGGCTTTTCAAAGGTTAAGAAATAAAGCTAAAGTCTATTATTCAAAAGAAATAGAAAATTGTTTTTTTGAAGTAAATCGAATCATTAATCAATTCAAATATGC
>CALETM010000150.1 GCA_937920765.1 uncultured Alphaproteobacteria bacterium
CGAGATAGCGTAGCGTCTCGTGGGCTCGGAGATGTGTATAAGAGACAGGTTTTAAGTAAAGATTTATTAAGCGATAAATCACAGTTTTCTGCTCTTTTATTAATTTTTGTGTTGTATTTATTTGTAAAATTGCTAATCTGTGACAGGTTTAAAAATAAAATTTCGTAGGACGGAAAATATGCTTGATATTAAATTTATCATTGAAAACACCGATTTGGTTAAAGAAGGAATTGCTAAAAAAGGCTATACCAAAGAAGATTTGGACATAGACGCTTTAATCGCTTTGTATAAAGATATTAACAAGCTTAAAACCTCATCACAGGCTTTGGCGGAAGAAAAAAACAAATTGAGCAATTCAATTAAAAGCGCTGCTCCGGAAGACAGAGCGGCAATTATTGCTAAAAGTAAGTCTATCGGTGAAGAATTTAAATCAGAACAAGAAAAATTGGCAACAGAGCAAGAAAAGTTTAATTTGATGATGCTTAAAATGCCGAATTTACCGTCACCGGAAAGTCCGGTTGGTCCTGATGACAGCGGTAATGTTGTACGTCGCCGTGTTGGGGAGCTTCCTCATTTTGATTTTACCCCGCGTGACCATATTGAGTTGATGGAGCTTAACGATTGGTCGGAAATGGAACGAATTGCCAAGGTTTCAGGTTCGCGCACTTATGCAATTAAGAACGATTTGGCAAAATTAGAGCTCGCCATGCACATGATGGTGCTTGATAAATTGCGTAACAACGGATTTACAGTAATTACCGTTCCGTCGATTTCAAAAGAAAAACCGCTTTACGGGCAGGGGTATTTGCCTTTTTCAAGAGATGAAGTTTATTATTTACAGCAAGACGATATTTATCTGTCGGGAACTGCCGAATTAATATTAAACTCATTGCGTGCCGATGAAATTTTGCAAGAAAACGAATTGCCGGTTTTATATGCCGGATTTTCACCATGTTTTCGCCGCGAAGCCGGAGCTGCCGGTAAAGATACCCGCGGATTGGTGCGTGTTCACCAATTTATGAAAACCGAACAGTTTGTTATTTGCAAAAATGATATTAATGAAAGTGAAAAATGGCACCAAAAACTGCTGCAAATTTCGGAAGAAGTTTTGCAAGATTTGGAACTTCCGTATCAGGTTTTGGAAGTATGCACCGGTGATATGGGCGCGCCGAAGTACCGTCAATATGACTTGGAAGCTTGGGTTCCGAGCCAAAATTGCTACCGTGAAACCCATTCTTGCTCTAATATTACCGATTGGCAGGCTCGCCGCACTAACTTGCGTTACCGCGATAATGCCGATGGTAAAGTTAAATTTGTTCATACCTTAAATAATACCGGTATTGCAACCCCGAGAGCTTTGGTTCCATTTATTGAAAATCATCAAAATGCCGACGGCAGCGTTAATATTCCGGTAAAATTACAGCCTTATATGGGCGGTAAAAAAGTTATCGGTAAAAATTGCAAATAGTGAATGGCGGCGGTTTAGAAAATAAACCGCCGTTTTAAGTTAAACCGGCTTGAATTAGGTATAAATATTCTTAATTTTATGTCAGAGGATTTTATTATGGAAAAATTGAATCTGAAAGAGCTTAAAGCTGCTGTTTTTGATTGGGATAATACATTGGCAGAAAGCCGCACAGCGCTGGTTTTTTGCGTTAATAAAGTTTTGCAAGAATATAATATGCCGGAGTGGAATATTGTTAAAGCCAAAAGAGATAACACACTTTCATTCAGGGATAATTTTCCGCGCATTTTTGGTGATAAAGCGGCGGAGGCTTATGAAAAATACACTAAAATATATTTAAAAAATGTAGGCAGAATGATTACGGCTTTTCCAAAGACTCTTGACGTGCTGCAATTTTTAAAATCAAAAGGCGTAAAATTAATGGTTATGAGCAATAAAGACCGTAAATTGCTTGATTATGAGCTGCCGCTGCTGTTTAATCCTGAAATATTTGATAATGTGGTATGCGGGCATGAGGCTTCTAAAGATAAACCTTACGGCGAACATTTGTTTTGGACGCTGAAAAATATGTTTACGCCGCAACAAATCAACAGGCAAAACGTGTGGGTTATAGGCGATAGTCCGCAAGACAGCGCGTGCGCTAAAAATGCCGGAGCTCTACCTATACGAATCGGTAAATCTATATGGGAAGACGAAACAACAGACACGTCAGGCATTATATTTTTTGATTCCTTTGTGGATTT
>CALETM010000151.1 GCA_937920765.1 uncultured Alphaproteobacteria bacterium
GTAGCGTCTCGTGGGCTCGGAGATGTGTATAAGAGACAGGAAATCAGCAATTTAAAAGGACAAATTGAATCATTGCAAAAAGAAGTGAAAACCTTAAAAACCGAGCAGGTGACTACGCAAAAAATGCTGGTTAATGAGCAAACTTTATTGCAAAAACGACGCAAGCTTAATTAAAAGGACTTAGGTTGAAAAAAATAAGCATCGTTAATGCCATATTTTTGCTGTTGTTTTTTGTAGCGCTGTTTATCCCGATGACGGAAATAAACAGTGCAAACATTTCGCCGGTTGAAAATCGGGTGTTGGCAAAGTTTCCGCCGCTATTTAAAAACAACAGCCTTAACAATACTTTTGGGGTGGAATTTGACAAGTGGTTTTCTGACCGCTTTCGTTTTCGCGATGAGCTGATAACCGGCTATGCCAAATTGCAGTTTATAAATAAAATTATTTCAGCTCACAACACTATCTTAAACCGGCAAACGCAATGGGTGTTTAATAAAAATCTGCTCAAATATGTAACGGTCAGCCCAGAAAAAGAAGAACAGATTTTATTTGCGCTTAACACGTTGGCAAAATTTTCCGAGCGACATGGTATTAAAACTTATGTGATGATTGTGCCGAGCAAAATTGATTTGTATCGGCAATACGCCAAGCCCTATGCCGTACGCGATGAGTTGTTTACGGGGAATTTAATTTATCGCTTGCAAGCCAAAAGTCCGATGCCGCTCTTGTTTCCGTATAAAGAGCTTAAAGAAGCTTCCGCGCAAAACTTAACTTTTTACAAAACCGAACATCACTGGACCGATTGGGGCGCATATACCGGTTACAAAGCGCTTTTAACCCGCATTAAACAAGATTTTCCTGATGTTAAAATTGCCCAACTTGCTGATTTTGCGCATTTTAAGAGTAATGAAGTTCGCGGCGGGTTCGGCAGATTTTTCACATTAGGCAGAACATTTGTCCGTATGCACATTGATTATCCGATTGCAAAACTGCTTGATACGGAGTATGACTACTATGATACCCAATCAAACATAAAAAGAACCGTACGGCATAAACCGTATTATCGCACCAAATATTTTGTTAATGCGTCGGTAGATAATAAGTATAAAGTGTTTTTAACCGGAACTTCCATGAGTGAAAGCTTATTGCAGTTTTTGCCGGAAAGCTTCGGAAAAATTAAATATTATCGCTTGAATGATGTTAAAAAAGTAAAATCGGCTGATAATTTGAAACTTTTTAAGCGCTACCAAAATGATATTTTGCAATTTGAGCCGGATATTTTAATTGCAGTTTTTACGGAAGAAAATTTGCTTAAACTTGATAGGATAGATAAGGATTAAGGCTATGTTGTTTTCTTCAATGACGTTTGTGTTTATGTTTTTGCCGTTGGTCTTTACCGCTTATCTGCTGATGCCGGCGCGTTTTCGGAATATTCTGCTGCTTGCGGCAAGCGTGTTGTTTTATGCGTGGGGCGAGCCGCGCTATGTGGCAATTATGCTTTTAACCGTGCTGATTAATTGGCTTGGAGCCCTGCTGATTGCGTATTATTCTAAATATAAAACGTTAATTTTAGCAGTAAGCATAATTATTGATTTGAGCTTTTTGTTTTATTTTAAATATTATAATTTTGTCGCCGTAAATATCAACGCTTTTGCCGGCGCAGATATTCCGCTCCTGAAAGTTATTATGCCGATTGGCATTTCATTTTATACTTTTCAGGCTATGTCTTATTTAATAGATGTTTACTCCGGCAAGGTGCGAGCGCAGTCTGATGTGTTCAGGTTGGCACTTTATATTACGCTGTTTCCGCAGTTGGTGGCGGGGCCGATTGTAAAATATCATGATGTGGCAGAGCAGTTAAGCCGCCGCAGTATTACGCCGGATAAGGTGTTATACGGGGTGCGGCGCTTTATTATCGGTCTTGCTAAAAAAGTGCTGATTGCCAATACGTTGGGCATAGTTGCAGATGCCATATTTGCACAGCCGGTTGCCGATTTTGATGTTTTGACCGCGTGGGTGGGTGCGCTTGCCTATGCGCTGCAGCTGTTTTACGATTTTTCCGGCTATTCGGATATGGCTATCGGGCTTGGCGCCATGTTTGGGTTTAAGTTTTTGGAAAACTTTAATTATCCCTACATTTCTAAGTCAATCAGCGAGTTTTGGCAAAGGTGGCACATTTCGCTTTCAAGCTGGTTTAAAGAGTATTTGTATATTCCGCTCGGGGGCAACCGCAACGGCACGGCTCGCATGGTGTTTAATTTGGCGCTGGTGTTTTTGGCAACCGGAATTTGGCACGGCGCGGAATGGACTTTTGTGGCGTGGGGCGTTTGGCACGGCGCGTTTGTAATTTTTGAAAAACTTACCGGTTGGCATAAAACAAGCCGCTTTAAGCTGTTGCATCATACGTATTGCTTGTTGGTGCTGCTTGTCGGCTGGGTAATCTTCCGCGCTGAAAATTTAACTTATGCCTACGCTTATTTGCAAAATATGTTCGGGCTGTTAAGCTCTCACAATATCACTAACGAAATCGGCGCTTATGTTGACAATTTTGAGCTGATAGTTTTTGCGGCGGCAATAATCTGCGCTTTGCCGCTATTTAAAAACATGGTGGCAGTTAAAAGTTTATGGGCTGATTTGGCGGTTAATATTTGGCTGCTTATTTTGTTTATGCTCTCAACAGCGGCGCTTGCGTCATCAACTTATAACCCGTTTATTTATTTTCGGTTTTAAGAAATCCGCCTCAGCGATTGCTTTGGCGGATTTTAATTTAAGCTTATTTCTTTTTTCGGCGGGCGGTTTTTGACTTACCTGCCTTAACGGACTCTTCTTTGTGTCCGATATGTTTGGCTTTTGCGGTAATATTGTGCGCTTTTTCTTTGATGTTATGCGCTGTATTGTGCGCGGTTTCCGAAATGTTTTTGGTTTTGTTTACCAAATAGTTTTTAAGTCTGGTTAATTTGCGCTGTTTTTTAATTTCATTTTGCCGATGCGCCAAATATCCCTCGTATGAGAACAAGGCAACACCTGATAAAATCAGCGGCAACAGATAATAAATAATGCGGTAAGCAATCAGTGCGCCGAATAACATCGCTTGATTATCAGCCCCCGGAATAATGTTGGAGAAAACCAACTCAAACACGCCGAGCCCTCCCGGAACCTGACTGTATACCCCTAAAATTTGCGCAATGATAAACGCGCCCATAAATACATCAAACGGAATATCAATAAAATGGATTAATGTAAAATAAAGCACCAATGACGCCATTAAAATGTCAGCGCTGCCGATAACAACTTGCGCAGCTGACATTTTTAAACTCGGAATGGCAAACTTGATGCCCTTAATATTAATTGCCTTTTTATAAAACATGCTTGCGCCGAAATAAATCAGCAGTCCGATAAATGAGGCAAGGGCAATAACCGCGGTCGTCATTTGCGAAAGCGCGCCTTCGCCGAAGGCGTGTTCCGGAGTTATCACGTAGCCGACAATAATTAAAAAGAAACAAGCAACCAAATAGGTAAAGCCGGAAAAGGTTACCATTTTAACAATTTCATCGGCATGAATACGCCATCTGGTATATAGGCGGTATCTGATTGCTCCGCCCGAAACAATGGCGTGGCCGGCGTTGTTGCTGACCGAAAACCCGATAAACCCTGCAAAAATCCATTTCCATGCCGCAAGCTTATGCTTAATATATTTAAGCGCCAAAAAGTCGTATGATGATAAAGCAACATAGCCGCAAAACGAGGCAAGGCAGGCATACAAAAGATTACGGGTCGGAATGCTTAACAATGCATTTTTCAAATCTTCAAGCTGATATTTTGAAAGTTGCTTATAGATCATAAACGCGGCCAATGCAAAAAAGAACAGCCCTGCCCATGAAATTAATTTTTTAATCAAGCGTTTGGTTTTATAGCCCATGCCTTTTTGGGCGGTTTCGGTTTTACTGTTTTGTTTTTTCAATTTAATCACCATATTTTTAAAGTTATTTCATATTTTCATCAATGTAACGGCGGATATTGTTGCCAAAGGTCTGCCGAATGTATGATGTAAGCTCTGACGGCTTTGGTTGAAACTTTTCGGCGGCCGTTTGCGCCGGCAGCAATTCTTCAAGTTTAAGCTTTTGCTCCAAATCATCGCGTTTTTGCGCAGCGTCGGGCGCGCCTAACACCGAGGCAACGTTATACATGATATGCGCGCGCACCAAATTGCGCGGATACATTGTTCCTTCAGTTAAAATATCGGCAAGTTTCATTAATGCGGGCACATTGCCTTGAGTTGCGGCGGCGCTTAAATATTTTACCGCGTTGCCGTAGTTTTTGGCAATGCCTTGCCCGTTTATATACATTAAAGCCAACACATATTGCGCTTCATCAAATTGAGCATCAGATGAAATTTTCATCAGTTCAACCGCTTTGTAATAATCTTGCTGAACCTGAAAACCTTTGTAATAAGCGTATCCGAGCATAAAGCGCGCGGTGTTGTTGCCGGCGTTGGCTGCCTGTCTGAAAAGTTCAATAGCCTCTTGCTGGTTTTGGCTCTGGTTATTGCCGCTTAAATAAATAAAGGCTAAATTAACGGCGGCGTCATCACTGCCGAGTTTGGCGGCTTGAGCAAAAAGTTCGGCTGCTTTAACGTAATTAACTTCCGTGCCGATGCCGTTAAAATACAAGCTTCCCAAGTTGTTTAAGGCAATTTTATCATTTTGCGCGGCTGCCATTTCATAATATTTAAATGCTTTTGCATAATCGCTGGTAACGCCGTTTTCACCGTATAAATACATATATCCCAATGCCAATTGTGATTCTAAATTGCCCTCCTCGGCAAGGCGGTGAATTTTTTGCAACGGCGTTTCAGGTGTTGATTGCGCATTTGCCTCAGGTTGTTCTGTAGTTGTGTCAGTTTTATTTTCAAGCAATGCCGGTTTTTTAATAAATGAAAAGTTTAAAAATGAAAAAATTCCTCTATCGTCGGCAACCTTTTTATCATCTTGTTTAACTTCAATTTTTTGCTCTGAAGCCGATGTGTCATTATCATCTCCGTTAATGCCGGCGGCTAAGTCAATTGATTGAGCGCAGACAAAATACGGAAGCAGCGCCGAACAGCACAAAATAAATATAAATTTTTTCATTTAACAGCCTTTCTTAAAAACGCAACAAAGCAATACTAAAGTAAAAAAAATGCAGTTTCAAGGTAAATCTTGTTGTAAAATTTTT
>CALETM010000152.1 GCA_937920765.1 uncultured Alphaproteobacteria bacterium
TATCCATAGTTTTTATTCCTTTCTGTTTTTTATATAGGAAACAGCCAATTTTTTCGCAAGAAGGAGAATTAAAAAAATGTTTATATCTATACAAAATAATTGAAGCATTGCTCTCAACCTTATAAACTCAAATGTGGAGTTAGTAATGATTACAAATAAACGCATATTAGTGCATTTGCACCTTTATTACCTAAATCAGCTTGATGAAATTTTAAACCGTTTGCAAAATCTGCAAGGGCTTAATTTTGATTTGTATGTAACTATGGTAAACAAATCACCCGCAGCAGAGCAAAAAATTAAACAATTTAAGCCTGATACTCATATTTTACAGGTTGCAAATCAAGGTTATGACATTGGCCCGTTTATTGAAGTTTTACACTCGCTTAATTTAGATAACTATGACTATGTGCTCAAAATTCACACCAAAGGAACCGCGGCTGAAAACTATACGCGCATAAACGGCAAACGCCTTAATAATAAGCTGTGGAACCGGTTATTGTTTGATGCGTTGCTTTTCAGTGAGGAGCAAGTTCATAACAATTTGCGGCAGCTTGCAAACGCTGATATCGGCATGTTGTCATCTGCTTATTTAATCACCGACGACAAAAAGCTTTACGAGCAATTTTTGCCGCAAATTAATGAAATATTGCAAGCAGAAAGTTTGCCGCAAGTTGATACTTTTTCGTTTGTTGCCGGAACCATGTTTTGGGCTAAAGCAAGCCTGTTCAAACCATTGCAAAAGTACCGCCTTGCCGATTTTCCCGTCACCGACGGCAAAATTAAAGAAGGAACATTAGCGCATTGCTTTGAGCGCTTGTTCGGGGCAGTAGCGCAAGCGCAAGGGCTTAAGTTATATGGCGTAAAATCATCTAAAGTCGGTTTTACATTTGCATTAAACGAATTTAAACGCTTTTTATTTTATAAAAAACATACCCAAAGCGGTAAATTGCTGGTTAAAATCTGCAAAATTCCGATTTGGACGCAAAAAATTAACAAGGACTGAAATTATGGATAGTTACAGCACAATAAAAGGCAGCCTGAAAAAATTAAAGAATGAGGCATATGAGCAAATCAGCGAGCAGGAAAAACCTTCAATGCTTGAATCGATGGGCGGATTTTGGAAACAGTCCGCAAATTCGCTGTACTTTATTTTAACGGAAAAAGAAAATATTATGTTTGCGGTTTTACAACTCGTCTGCATAATGCTCGGTTATTATATATGGGTGCAAGTGCTCTCTTGGATTCCCGATACGGTATGGCAAGCCGCGGAACATGATAAAGAAGGTGTTTTTGTTAATATTTTGCTATGGGTATGGTCATTTGCCTGCGTCGGATTGGTTTCGTTGCCGCTCGGCATACTCACAGCCTGCATGAGCGCCTCATACATTTTACGTTCCGAAGGCAAAAAATCAACAATTGCCGAATGTTTTAAAGTGGCATTGCCGAAAGCATGGCCGATATGGGTATTCAGCTGGATTGACGGCTGGTGGACCATATTGCGCATTATGGAACGTTTGCCCAAAAAGAACGACAGGACTCCGCTTTCAACCAAATTACGCAATGAAGTAATTTACAATGCGTGGAAAGCTGCCTCTTTAGGCTTTATTCCGGCCTTACTGTTCGGCCGCGGGGCAGTTGAAGCCGGTCGGGATTCTTTGCGTTTGTTGGTTAATCGCTTTGTTCCGCTCTTAAAATTACGCACCGCTTACGCCGCAATTTGCTGGATTGTCGGCATCGGCAGCTACATCGGCACGTTTTTCTTTATTCAATATATTGTAAAAGCCATGAACAGCCGATATGACATTTACACATTTTACATTTATTGCGGATTACCGATAGTCATTGCGCTGTTGATAATTATGCTCATTTTCAGACCAATCTATATAATATCGGCATGCCGCATTTACAGCGGTTATGCGCACAGCCAAAACATTAAAGCCGAATTGCCTAAAACCGCACCTGAATTCGTAAGCATTGCTATTGCCTTTGTCACATTGGCAGTGGTTATCGGCGTGATGTTGCTTTATCATACCGAGCTTGGAATAGACGAACGAATTATCGCCCCGCTTAGCCAAAGGTAAAAGCGTATTCATATTGACAAACCGACAAAATTTGTTATTATAAGCACTGTTAAATTTATTATTGTAAAA
>CALETM010000153.1 GCA_937920765.1 uncultured Alphaproteobacteria bacterium
GTATGTTAATATACAAGAGGATAGATGATGGATAAGCAATATCATGATATATTGGTGCTGACCGGTGCCGGAATTTCGGCAGAATCGGGGTTGGCAACTTTTAGGAGCAGCAACGGGCTGTGGAATAATCACAAAGTTGAAGATGTGGCGACGATTGAAGCATTTGCAAAAAATCCGGAATATGTGCATGACTTTTATAATGAAATGAAGCCGGAGCTTTTGGCGGCAAAGCCGAACGCCGCGCATTTGGCATTGGCGGAATTGGAACAAAAATATAGCGGTAATGTCAGCATTGTTACCCAAAATGTTGATACCCTGCATGAAAAAGCCGGAAGCAAAAAGGTTTATCATATCCATGGGCAAATTAATCAGGCGGTTTGCTTAAATTGCGGGCATATTTTGGAAACATGGGGTGATGTTGATACGCAAACAGTGTGCGCCAATTGCGGGGTTGTCGGTATGATGAAGCCGAATATTGTGTTTTTTGGCGAATCTTTGTTGTGTATGAATGAAGTTGAACGCTTGCTTAATGAGTGCGATTTGTTTATTTCTGTCGGAACTTCAGGCGTGGTTTATCCTGCCGCCGGATTTGTTAAAGTCGCTAAGGCGCATGGCGCACACACTATGGAGTTTAATTTGGAAAATACATCAAATAATTATTTGTTTGATGAACATATTTACGGAAAAAGCGGGCAGACTCTGCCGGTTTTGGTAAAACAATTACTTAAAAATAATGAATGAGGTTGGAATGAATACATTGTATGCAGATATGGATAAACGTAAAAAAATAGGCATCAGGCTTTTGCTGAAAACAATAGTGTATGCCTTTGCCGTTTTCGGGGTGGTATTTATTTTAATTTTACTCGGGGTTTTAAGTATTATCAGCCCTCGTTCGGGCGTGGCGGTTATTCCGGATTCCGCAGTGTTGAATATTAATTTTGATGATAATTACGCAGAAGTCAGAAGCGATGATTTTTTTGCCGAGTTTGCCGATAAATCGGTTTATTCGGTGTTTGATTTGGTGCGGGCGATTAATACGGCGGCCGATGATGACAGGGTTAAAGCAATTTCGGCAACCGTGAATATGTCGCCTTTGGGGTTGGCACAAATGCAAGATGTTGCGCGGGCGTTGGCGTATTTTAAAAGCAAAGGAAAAGAGGCTCATATATTTTCAAACACTATGGGCTCATTCGGACAGGGAACTAAAGAATATTATTTGGCAACATATTTTGATGAAATTTGGCTTCAAGCAGGCGGTGATATCGGTATGACCGGCGTGAATATTGAGGTTCCGTTTTTTAAGGGCGTTTTAAATAAAATCGGTGTTGAGCCGGAATTTTATACGCGCCATGAATACAAAACCGCAGTGGCATCGCTTGTCAACAAAGGGTTTACCCCCGCTTATAAAGAAGAGCTTTCCAAGCTTGGCAGCGGTTTGTTTAATCAGTTGGTTGAAGGTATTGCCGAAAACAGGCACTTGAGCACGGAAAGGGTAAAAAATTTAATTGATAAAGCCCCGATTTTTGCCGGTGACGCGTTGGAAACGGGATTGATTGATAAAATCGGCTATAAGCAGGAAATGACCAGCTTTTTGGAACGTCGCTATCAGGCTAAATCAATTTCAATCAAAGACTATATGTCAACCATAAACGATTATGAACAAGACAATATTCCGTTGGTTGCCATGTTGGTGTTGGACGGAGCTATTGATAACGGCACCAGTACCAATACGCCGATGCGGGAAGCTGTTATCGGATCGGAAACGGTGGTGGCGCAATTGAAGGAATTGAGCAATTATAAAAATATTAAGGCTTTAATTGTGCGGATTAACAGTCCGGGAGGCAGTTATGTCGCCTCAGAAGAAATTTGGTACGCGTTGAATCGGTTTAAAAAATGGAAGAGTGTGCCGGTTGTGGTTTCAATGGGCGATTATGCGGCTTCCGGCGGATATTTTGTGGCAATTGCCGGCGATTATATTGTGGCGGAACCGGCAACAATTACCGGCTCGGTAGGCGTGCTGGGCGGCAAAATGGTGCTTGCCGATTTGTGGAAAAAACTTGATATAAATTGGGGCGAAATAAAATATGGTAAAAATTCAGGAATTTTAAGCGCTAATCATAAATTCAGCGCCCCAGAAAGGGCTGTGTTTAACCGCTCGCTAGATAATGTTTACAAAGACTTTACCGGTAAAGTGGCAAAGGCTCGCAATTTAAGCGATGAACAAATGGATAAGCTTGCCCGCGGCAGAGTTTGGCTTGGGCAAGACGCGGTTAAAGTCGGCCTGATTGATGAATTGGGCGGGTTTGAAAAAGCGCTCCAAAAAGCCAAAGAACTTGCCGGTATTAAGCAAGATGATACCTTCGGCATGATGTATTATCCGCGCCGCCCTAATTTGCAGGAAAAGCTTAACCGCTATTTGGAAAGCGGCGGCGGATTGCCGGCTATGCAAATTATGGAAAAAAGCGGCTTGCTTCCGGAAGAGGTTAATTTGTTGTTCAGACTTAAACACGATGCGGTTTTGCCGCCGTTTAAGCTGACGATGTGAGTTTTTAACTTGAAAAATAAGTGCGGTGCTGTTACAACAGCAAACAGTTTTGTTTTGTAAAAGGTGAATATTATGGCAATAGATAGTCAAACGGTTAAAAGGGTTGCCTTTTTATCAAGATTGAAAGTCGATGATGATAAAATTGAGGCAACCAAAGATGAATTTAATAAAATTTTAGATTGGGTTGAGCAATTAAACGAGGTTGATACCGAATCGACAAAGCCTTTGGTTTCGGTTAATGAAACTAAGTTGGTTTGTCGTGAAGACGCGGTTAATGACGGTAATAAAAAAGCAGAAGTGCTCGCCAATGCGCCGATGAGTGAGTTCGGTTATTTTGCCGTACCGAAAGTTGTGGAGTAAAATGATGACCGAATTAACAGATTTGACAATTGCCGAAGCTTTAGAGGCAATGAAGAATAAAAAAATAAGCGCCAAAGAATTAACAAACGCTTATATTAAAAAAATGGAAGACGGGCGCAAGTATAACGCCTATGTTTTGGAAACTCCGGAAGTTGCGTTAAAAGCTGCGGAGATTGCCGACAAAAATTATGCTGCCGATACGGCTCGCGCGCTTGAGGGTATTCCGCTCGGAATTAAAGATTTGTTTTGTACCAAAGGTATTCGCACCACGGCATGCTCACACATTATTGATAATTTTGTGCCGCAATACGAATCTACCGTTACGGCAAATTTGCTTGGTGCAGGCGCCGGATTTTTAGGTAAGCTCAATATGGACGAGTTTGCGATGGGCGGCAGTACCGAAACCGGTTGTTTCGGACCGGCGGTTAATCCGTGGAGCAACGAGGTTAAACTGGTTGCAGGCGGCTCTTCCGGCGGTTCGGCGGCTGCGGTTTGCGCCAAAATGTGCGCGGCGGCAACCGGTACCGATACCGGCGGTTCAATTCGTCAGCCGGCGGCATTCTGCGGAATTACCGGTATTAAACCGACTTACGGGCGTTGCTCACGCTACGGTATTATGGCTTTTGCATCATCGCTTGATCAGGCCGGACCGATGGCAAAAGACGTTCGTGATTGCGCAATTTTGTTAAAAGTTATGGCCGGCTATGATAACAAAGATTCAACTTCGGTAAATATGCCGGTACCTGATTTTGAAAAAGTTTTGGGCGCTGATATTAAAGGCTTAAAGATTGGTATTCCGGCGGAATATCGTCCGAACGGCTTGAACGGCGAAATTGCCAAAGCTTGGGATAAAGCCGCTGAAATGCTTAAAGCCAGAGGGGCTGAAATTGTTAATATCTCATTGCCGCATACCAAATATGCATTGCCGGTTTATTATATTATTGCACCGGCGGAAGCCTCGTCTAACCTTGCTCGCTATGACGGCATAAGGTTTGGCAATCGGGTAGACGGCGAACATTTGGACAACTTGTATATAAACACTCGCACAGCCGGCTTCGGGCGTGAGGTTAAGCGCCGTATTATGGTCGGAACTTATGTGCTTTCAGCCGGATATTATGACGCCTATTATCTGAAGGCGCAGAAGGTTCGCCGCTTGATTAAAAATGATTTTGTTAAGGCGTTTGAAAAATGTGATGTGATTTTAACGCCGACCGCTCCGACCGGCGCATTCCCGATTGGCGATAAGTCAATGGCGGAAAATCCGATAAATATGTATTTAAATGATGTGTTTACGGTTTCGGTAAGTTTGGCCGGATTGCCGGCGATGAGCCTGCCTATCGGGCTTTCGGCCGAAGGTTTGCCGCTCGGTATGCAACTTATCGGTAAGGCTTTTGATGAAGAAACCGTATTTAAGACCGGATACGCTTTGGAATGCGACGCAGAATTTAAAAGGAAATAAAAATGGCAGAATACATTATTGAAACCCCGAAAGGTAAATGGGAAATTGTGTGCGGGCTTGAAATACATTGTCAGATAGTCAGCAAATCTAAAATGTTCAGCGGCGCATCTACCGAATTTGGCGATGACGCCAATGAAAATGTTTCATTTATTGATGCCGGTATGCCGGGAATGCTGCCGGTGCTGAATAAAGAATGCGTGCGTCAGGCGGTTAAAACCGGTTTGGGTTTGAACGCGCATATTAACAAGCACTCAGAATTTTCACGCAAAAACTATTTTTATGCCGATTTGCCGCAGGGATACCAAATTACGCAGTTTCAGTATCCGATTGTCGGCGAAGGTAAAATCACGATTGATTTGAGCGACGGCACCGCTAAAGATATTCGCATTGAGCGTATGCATATTGAGCAAGATGCCGGAAAGTCAATTCATGATATTAATCCTAAAAAAAGTTATATCGACTTAAACCGCGCCGGTGTCGGCTTAATGGAAATTGTAACCAAACCTGATTTTAAGGCGCCGGAAGAGGCGGGAGCATTTTTGAAAAAACTACGCTCAATTGTACGCTATTTGGGAACTTGCGACGGCAATATGGACGAAGGATCAATGCGTTGCGATGTTAATGTTTCTGTTCGTCCGTACGGCTCTGATGAATTGCGCACCCGCTGCGAAATGAAAAACGTAAACAGTGTTAAGTTTGTGATGCAGGCAATTGAAAATGAAGCCAAGCGTCATGTTGAAGTTTATGAAAACGGCGGAATTATTGAACAGGAAACCCGTCAGTTTGACCCGTCAACCGGACAAACCAAAGTTATGCGCAAAAAAGAATTTGCGCATGATTATCGTTATTTTCCGGAGCCTGATTTGCCGCCGCTTATTTTATCAGATGAATTTATTGACGGTATTCGCAAAGAAATGGTTGAGCTTCCGGACGCTAAAAAAGCCCGCTTTATTAAAGAGTTGGGTTTAACGGCTTATGACGCTTCGGTTTTGTGCGAAAATAAAGAAGTCGCGGACTTTTTTGAAAACGCGGCTGCCGGACATGACGCCAAAAAGGTGGCAAACTGGATTATGGGCGACTTTTTTGCAATGCTTAACGCTAAACGTTTGCCGCTTGAAAAATCTCCGGTTTCAGCCGAGCAGTTGGGCAAATTGGTTGACTTAATCAGTAAAAACGTAATTAACGGTAAAACCGCTAAAGATGTGTTTGCCATTATGGCGGAAACCGGCGGCGAACCTGAAAAAATTGTTGATGAGCACGGCTGGCGTCAGGTTACCGATACCGGCGCGATTGAGGCGGTTATAGATGGTGTATTGGCGGCTAATCCGGATAATGTGGCTGCATATAAAGCCGGTAAACTAAACTTAATGGGCTGGTTTGTCGGACAGGTTATGAAGCAGTCTAAAGGCACGGCTAATCCGGCGATGGTAAACCAAATTTTGAAGCAGAAATTGGGTTGATTATGGCGCAAAAAAAACAAAAAGAACGCACTATACCTGAAGTGTTGGTTTTTACCGACATTAATAACGGTTATTACTGTCTCTTATACACATCTCCGAGCCCACGAGACGCTACGCTATCTCG
>CALETM010000154.1 GCA_937920765.1 uncultured Alphaproteobacteria bacterium
GGACTCGTAAATATTGCAAAAAAAAAACGCGAGCTAAAATCTTCTTAAATTTAACAATTTGAGGAGATTTTTGATGATGAAATCATATTTCAGCCGCTTTTTACAGCACACTCTGTCACACTCCGGTATAAGAGAGGTGTTCACCTCTTCTTTGTCACTCTCCGACTTGATCGGAGAGTCCAGGTCAAATAAAGTAGCAAATTTGTTCCACCTGGATTATCGGGTCAAGCCCGAATATGACAACATTTGTGCAGGTCGCAGTATGGTAGAAATGCTTGGCGTTCTCGCCATTATCGGAGTGCTTTCCGTCGGGGCGATTGCCGGATATTCTAAGGCAATGACAAAGTACAAGCTCAACAAACATGCCGAACAAATGAATACCGTAATTAATGCCGTGGCACGCAATGCGCATAGCTTTGGTAATATAGAAGGCGGAAGAAATATTGTCCCTTATTTTATCAAAATGGGTGAAATCCCGCAAGAGATGATTAAATCCGGCGATGCCAACCACATTTTTGATATTTTCGGGCAAAGCTGGAGAATTTTTACTAACAGTGATAACAGTACTATTTTTTTAGCCACCGATGGAAACTCATTAAGCACATCATCAACTGATAACTTGGCAATTTGTCAGAACACTCTCACGGTTGCCAAAGAAAATGCTGCAAATATACATTATGTTGCCACCGTCAGCAATTATAACACCGAAAACAGCATTGTTAAAATGCTGCGCGGCGATTCAAGTTGCGATAAACAATCCTCAATCAAATGCCTCAAAGATATGAACATGAATGATATTTATGACATTTGCACCGCCCACCGCGGCGTAAAGGAAGCAATACAATTTCAAATAGTATGGAAAAAATAAATTTGCTTGCAGAACCCCACCAAACATATCCATGCCCGCTAGACGCAGACCCAAAATAAACTCCCGAAAGCTTCAAAACTTTCGGGAGTTTCATCGGATTAAAAGTTATATTTTAACCCAAGATTTACGCTGAACGGGCTTTCGTCCTCTATGTATTGGTTAAAGTTTCCATACAGGGTAAACTCGTTCCAATCATAATCAACTCCGGCATTAAGCACTCCGCGGTCGCGATCATAAATTCCTTCATAATCGGTAATGCGGTAAGTACCGTCCATTCCGTGCTGTGAAGCAGTCAAGCTGTGATACGGATTGGCAAACTCGTGATAATACATAGCCCCTGCCTTAAATGAAATTTTGTTACGTTCATTTAATTCAAAGTCTTTGCTAAGTCTTAATCCAAGCCCTGCCTCAACCGACAAATTATTTTCAGCATCGGCATTGATAGCCCCGATTTTATCTTTATCTTCACGAATACGGTTTTGATAATATCCTAAGATATTAAATTCCGCTACCGGCTCAATCTTAACTAAATTAAGGTCAATTTCATAGCGAGCAGAATTGCTTACCCCGTAAATCCATTCCGATAAATCAGATTCAAATGTTCCATTATCGGTATGGCGTTTGTATTCACCATTGCCATAACCGGCTCTGAAAATTGAAGCGGTCTTAACACCGTTTCCGGCATCATAGAACACCGGCAACAATCCCTGAACCATAATTTCTTTACGGGTAGAATCATCATCGTAACTGCTGTAAAAATGCGTTACGCTCATACCGAAACCGGCGCGCCAATCAGTGTTTACTTCACGATCATACATAAAGTATGCACTGTTGGCATAGTTATCATAACCGGTCAAAGTGCCGCGATTATCGCGATCCTGCGTAAAGTAGTCATAACCAACCATTTTACGAACCGTAGAATTTTCCGCAGTATCAAACAACTTGTCATTTAACACGCTGTTTAAGTTTTGCATAAAGCGCATATTTTCACGACTGAAATTCGGAAGCAAACCGTAGCCGAGCCATGTATTTTCAGTGCTGTCATACATGTCGTTTGACGGAGAACGGCGCAAAGCACTAAACAAAGCACCGCCATTACCGCTGTTGTAGTTACGCTCTAAGAATACCGCAACACTACTGTCAGCTGACAAGTCATTAAATGGAACTCGGTTCATAACCACATCATTGCCTTCTTGCTCAGCGGTAAACATCGCGGAGTTTGAACGCAAGTTGACGTTAATATTGTCAGCTTTGAAAGCATTTGCGGCAACATAACGATCGTCAAAGCTGTTTGATGAAATACCTGCGGCATCAACCGTCAAGTTGCCTGAGATTTCGCCATCTGCTTCAAAAGTTCCGCCTCTGGCAAGCATAACCGTACCGCCGAAGCTGTCAAAATTCAAACTTCTGGCAGAAACCAAACGTCTGGAGTTGCTCAAAGTCGAGGTTTCGTCAAGCACAATATAGGGCGCATTTTGTTCCGTAGTGCAGTCGGTGCAAGCCACATCGTTTACCTTGATGGTGCCTTCATTGTTTACGGTAGCCCCATTGGTTGCAATAATACCAAAAGTTTTGCCGGCAGCGCCGCTAACATCAATCACACCTGTTTCAGTATTGGTTACCGTACCGCCTTTAGCATAAATACCGACAACTAAATCAGTATTACTTGAACCTGTTACGGTTAAGTTGCCGCTGTTATCTACAACGCCTGTATCCCCTTCTGAAATAATACCGTATGCTTTGCCGCTTGTAGCCGTAACAATAATATCGCCGCTGTTTGAAATACGACCACCGCCGGAACGTATACCGGCAGTTTTCATGCCTCCTGCTTCAGAATTATTAGCAACCGAAATACTTGAGTTATACGCGCCGTTATTATCAACACTACCCTCTTCAGACCACATACCATAGCTGTTGCCGGTACCACTGTTTTCAATATTAATAGATGACGAAAGAACCAAATCCTCGGTCGGGTTTTCGCCGCCGCTTAACCATGCGTTATATAAGTTGCCTTTACCCCAAATACCATAAGCATCGCCGTTGCCGTCTTGAGTAATACTGATTTCAGCTGCTATATTAGCTTTTACTATACTGTCAGACTTAACATACATATTATAAATGCTTACAGCATTGTCTGAATACAAGCCATATACATTACCATCACTCTTTTGCACCAAAGTAATAGCGTTACTCTGCGTAAATGTGCCTGATGACGGAGCTGAATAACTGTTATACAAGCTGGTTTTATCCGGAACGGTAGTTGTCGATTCGGCATCGGCATCATATTTCAAACCATATAAATCAGCATATTCGTCGATATGTTCGGTAACGCCTATATCTAAGTTAATATTACCGCTGTTCCAGTTTACGTTGCCGGTTCCGCTCTTAACATCATCTGTTTTCATCACACATGCGCCGGCGCCGTTTTTACCATAACCGCTTGCAGTGTCGCATGTTGAACAATATTTAGGACCGCTGCCAAGCAAATATCCGGTAGGACATTGGCATTCATTGCCAACCTGAGTACCGGCGCCGCAGTCTAAATTTTTGTAACAAGTGCTGTCTCCGGTAATATTACGGCTGTATCCGCGCGCACAATCTTCACAGGTTGTGCCGGTATAGCCTTCATTACATACGCACTGATTACCTTCTTGTACGCCGGTAGCGCCCGGAGCATGTTCTGAGCATTTTAAATCAAGCACGCAAACACCGCCTTGATCAACATATCCGCTGGCGGTATCGCAAGCATCGCATGAATCGCCGACATAACCGGTTTTGCATACGCACTGGTCATTTTGCTGCGTTCCATTAGGCCCGCAATCAAGTTGCTGATAACAGGTTTTACCATCAGTACCCTTTACATAACCTGCCTCGCAAGTTGTGCAAGTACTGCCGGTATAATGCTCATTACATTCGCAATGATCATTTACTTGTGTGCCGGTAGACCCCGGCGCTTCGCAAGTAAGTTTCCGATAGCAGGTTGTTCCGTCAGAACCAAATACATATCCGTCCGCGCAAGAATTACATGTATCACCAAAATATCCCTGTTCGCAAACACATCTGTCTTTATTTTGCGTACCATGATCTCCGCAATTAAGCGCAACATAACAATTGCCGTCTGAATCTCTTACATAGCCGTCGGCGCAAGAATTACATGTATCACCAAAATATCCCTGTTCGCAAACACATCTGTCTT
>CALETM010000155.1 GCA_937920765.1 uncultured Alphaproteobacteria bacterium
AAAACTTGCTAAGCCGCAAATTGAAAAAACAACTGATAAAATAAAAGAAAAATCTGAAGATTTTAAAGGTTATAAAGAAAAAGAAGCCGACACATTAGATACGTTAATTGAAAACGTTGAAGATGCCGAACCGGCAGAATAAAAAAAACCGCAACAAACATTGCGGGGTTTTAAAATTCCTATTCGGTAAGATTTAAGGTTTTAATGCGTTCAATCAGCAAAGGCTCGTTAAAATTAATCATAACCGGAGCATTAATTCCGTCGCTGATTTTGTGCTCAATAGCTCCTTTATTTAAGTTTTCGGAATCTTCTTTTAAGGTAAGAGCATGCTCCCACTGAAATTTAGCTTCAGCTTTACGCCCAACTTGCCAATAAGCATCGCCGAGGTGGTCGCAGACAATGGCGTTTGCCGGCAAATATTCGGCGGCTCGTTCTAAAATTTTGATTGCGTCGTCAAATTTGCCCATGCGGTACAATGCCCAACCGAGGCTGTCCATAATGTGTCCGTCTTCAGGATTTTGGCGGTAAGCCTCAAAAATCATATATAAAGCCTCGTTAATGTTTTTGTTATGCTCAAGCCAGCAGTAACCCAAATAATTAAGCACAAACGGGTGGCGTCGGCTGATTTTTAACGCTGTTTGCAAAGCTTTTTCGGCCGAATCCCAATCTCCGTTTCGCTCAAAGGCCATGCCTAAAGCATAATAAATAGTCCAGTCATTTTCAGCCAGTTGCGGCTGCGCTTTTATGGCTTTTTTATAAAAATCAATAGCTTTATCTTGATGGTTGGTTATTCGGTTAAGCTCGCCTAAATTAAACAAAACCTGATAATTGTCCGGATATTGTTTTTGCAAAGATTGCAGTTTGTTTAATCCGGATTTATATTGATGCTTATCCATATAAATGCCGGCTACTTTAAGCTGTCCCATAAAATAAATTGGCGACTGCGGGCTTATTTGTTCATATTTTTTTATAGCCTCGGCATATCGTTGATTATTTTCAAGCAAATCAGCCATTGAAACTAAAGCCACATCGTGTTTGGGGTTAAGATACAAAGCCAGCGCGGTAAATATTTGCGAAATGTCGGCTTGATAGCCTCTAAACACTGTGCCGATATTAAAAATTGCTTCTCCTTCGCCTTTTTGCGGAGTGTCAATAATTTTTGTAACGGTAGAGGCATCAGCGCTTATAACCTGCCTGTAAAGCGATTCCATCATTTTGGCTTGCGGGTTTTTATCATAATATTTTTTAACCAAGGCCACTGCTTCATCTTTATGTCCGGAACGGATATAAAAATTGCTGATAATTTGCATTGAACGATAAGAAAGCTCTAAATTTTCGTCTTTTACAACGGTATCAAAATCTGTTTTAGCCGCCTGAACATCATTAAAATAATCATTTATCATACCGCTGTGCATATAGTATAATGAAAGCAGGCTTTTATCTTTTTTTAAGGTTTTCAGCTCATTAAGAGCTTGTTCTTGGTTACCTTCCGCGGCGTAAATCCAAGCTGAAAACAGCGGAATGATAGATTTTTTATAAACCTTATCATGAATATTGTCTAAAGCGCCCAAAGCTTGTTTGTAATTATTTTTTTGTAGTTCGTCGGTCATAATTACAAAGTGGATAAAGTTACTTTTATCGCCTTGCTTAAGCGCTTCTTTGGCATATTTTGCCGCCTCGCCGATTCTGCCTTCTGAGGTAAGCAGCACGTAAGTTTGCCCAACAATTTCGGGTTTGTCGGCGCCGAGTTCAATTGATTTTATGTAATAATCTGCGGCAGTATTTAAATCTTGCCGTAAATGAGCCACTCTGGCGGCTAAATAAGAACCATATGCGGTGTTTATATGCGCGGGAGAGTAATAAACAACAGGTTGTTCCGGGGCTTTTTTATGCATAAAAGCACCGGAGCATGAATTAAAAACGCCCACACTGATAACAAGGGCTGCAATATATCCAAATTTCATTATACCTGACATCTTTTCAAAATTTTCTCATATTTTATACCGAAAAATCGGCGGCATTCAATAAAATTTATACACTTATATGTGTAAATAATTGCTTTATGTTGCAAAAAAAGTATTTCGGCAATATAATTTGCTTTATGGAACAAAATTTTGACATATCGGCTGTGCTTAATTGGTATATTGACAGCGGCGTAACAGAATGTTGCGGCGCCGAGCCGTCGCTTATGAGCAAGCCGCTGCCGGCAGCCCCTGCCGCCGCTCCTGCTGAAGTTTACCGACAGAGCGAAGCGCCGGCTCGTCCGGCTATCAGCGCTTTGGCGCAAACCTCGACTGCCGCCTGCAAAAATGCCCGCGAACTGTGTGAAAAAGCAACTTCTTTGGAGGAACTTAAGCAACTGGTAAACGGCTTTGATGGCTGCGCGCTTAAATTTAATGCTAAATCAACGGTTTTGGGCAGCGGCAATCCGCAGGCGCAAATTTTAATTGTCGGCGAAGCTCCCGGAGCTGATGAAGATAGGTTAGGGCTGCCGTTTGTCGGCCGCAGCGGTCATTTGCTTGATAAAATGCTTGCCGCAATAGGCGTAAATCGCGAGAGCGTTTATATTACCAATATTTTGCCATGGCGTCCCCCAGGGAACCGCACCCCGACAGATGGTGAAGTTGCCGTTTGCCTGCCGTTTTTAAAAAGACAGATTGAGTTAATTAAACCGCAAGTTTTGCTGTTGCTTGGCGGAAGTGCTGCCAATGCTGTTTTAGACAACGCCGAGCCGATTTCAAAAATGCGTGGCAAATGGCATGAATATAAATTGCCCGACAAAACCGTTGTGCAGGCTTTGGCAAGTTTTCATCCGGCGTTTTTGCTGCGCAATTCGGCGCAAAAAGCCAAAGCGTGGGCTGATTTTTTGCGTATGTTAAAAAAATTAAAGGAAAATTAAATAAAAACCGAATATAGTGGTTACAAAACTAAATATATTTAAGGGGATACATAATGAACATGTTCAAAAATCTTTTCTATGCCACATTAAGCATGGGCGCATGCGCTTCAGCTTTTGCCGCCGCAACTCCTGATAAAACGGAAGCGGTTGATGAAGAAACAACCAAGCCCAGAGCCGTTTTGTTCAAAATTCATGAAATTAAACCGGTTGAGAACACCGAAGGTGAAATTACCAATTGCGATTTTTTGGTAACTTTTTATAACCGAACCACTGACAGTATGCGTCAGGCAAAGCTTGAAATGGGCTGGACTGATAAAGTCAGCGAACGTTATGCTATCGGCGAAGAAGAAAAATCTGCCGAAGATGATAAAGCGGTAGCTAGCAAGCGTCCGATTCGCGATACTCGCAACGCTCAACAGTCGTTAGGCGAGGTTACCACCACGGTTGAAATGCCTGCGCTTGGCTCATACAAGCAGGCAACAGTAAGAGCATCGGTTAAAACTGAAAAATGCTTTATGTTGTTAGATAGCCTTAACTATAATGTAACTTCATGCAGCATTATCGGCAAAGCTGATAACAGCAATTCTAACGATTCGCGCCGCAGTCGTGTTGCGGCAAGCCGCAGCACCGGTGAATGCGCCAACTTATTCCAATATGTCGATTCTAAAAATCCGGAATATTATAACGAATTTAAGAATATTTCATACTCTGAACAAGAACGCTTGCTTGCCAATGAAAAGGCTCAAGACACCACTGAAATGGAAGAGTCTTATGGCAAAATTATAAAAAATTTAGAAAAAGCAAACAGCGTTATTGCCGATATTAAATAAAAGGAAGGCGCAATGTCCGACAACCGTTTTCGCAAAAAAATAAAACCAACGCTTTGTCCTTTGGCGGCGGCTGTCGGCCTGATGAGCCTGTTTATTTCTAACACTGAGGCTCAAGTGTTCGGCTCGTTTGGCAGTAATCCTCAAAATAATCCGCTTGCTGCTCCAACGCGTCAGGCAGCGCAGCCAAAACCGGCGATTCGTCAGCCGCAGCCGGCCGCAAACGCTGTTCCTGCTCCATCGTTAAACAGCGTCTTATCCCCTGAGGTTGATGACGATGAGCCAAGCGCCGGTCAAGAACCGGAAGAATGGAACCCTGATAAAGGCGTGGTGCAAATACGGTTTGTCGGTAATGAAGTTGTGATTGACGATAAGCCTAAAACTTTGCTTTATATGCGTAATTTTAAAATTTCGCGGACTTTAGACGGCAAAACCAACTGTTCTATGCGCTTTTTTGTGCGTTCTTCCGCCACAGAAAAAATTACTAATTTAAGTTTTCGGTTAAAGTGGCCAAAAATTGAAACGGCACTTTCTTTTGATGACGTTATGCCTAATGTTGCCACTTATTTTGATTATTCATTAATCGGTGATGGCTGTTACAGCATGGATTCGGCGCCGAATATTATCGTTAATCGCTGTCGTATTAAAGGTATGAGCCAGCGTCAATGCGCCGATACCATTCAGTGGATTAAATAACTTTACAAAATTACCGTATTATGCTATATTATCTGCATGGAAAATATTTTTTTGTAGGTAATTGTGGGTGGTTTTTTGTTTTGTTGGTTCTTACCGCTTTCAAAAATTTTTTCCTTAAAAGTAAAATTTTAAAATAAAGATATTATGGCAAATTT
>CALETM010000156.1 GCA_937920765.1 uncultured Alphaproteobacteria bacterium
ATGTGTATAAGAGACAGGAGTTATGGCGGCAAAAGCTTTGGCCTTAGCTCTGAACAAGCCGTTTGTTGCAGTTAATCATTTGGAAGGGCACGCCTTGTGCGCCCGCGTTTCCAATGACGTTGAATATCCGTATTTGCTGCTGTTGGTATCAGGAGGGCATTGCCAAATTCTGATTGTTAAAAACGTTGGCGAATATGAGCGCTTGGGCACCACGATTGATGACGCTGCCGGCGAAGCTTTTGACAAAGTGGCAAAAATGCTCGGGCTCGGCTATCCGGGCGGACCGATGATTGAAAAGGCCGCCGCCGTAGGCGATGCCACCCGCTTTGCTCTGCCGCGTCCGCTTATCGGCTCCGGCGATTGCAACCTTTCATTTTCAGGCTTAAAAACCGCAGTGCGGAAATTAATCGAATCGTATGCGCCCGACGGAAATATTGAACACGCTAATATATCGGGTAAAGACATTTCTGATATTTGCGCCTGTTTTCAATATACCGCAACCGATTGTTTGGTACGCAAGCTCCGCAAAGCCATCGGCATTTTTAAGAGCAAATATCCGCAAGGCAAAAATTTGGTGGTATCGGGCGGGGTTGCCGCTAACACTTATTTGCGCGAACAACTTAAATTGCTTGCCGAAGAAAACGGCCTGTTGTTTGCCGCGCCGCCGATTAAGTTTTGCACTGATAACGGCGTAATGATTGCTTGGGCAGGATTAGAGCGCTTCAGAGCCGGATTTCATAACGAGCTTGACTTTAAACCGCGTCCGCGTTGGCCGTTAGATGAAAATGCGCCTAAAGCCGCCGGTGCCGGAGGTGTCAAAGCATGAGGAACGCTAAAGAAGTTTTGCAAATTATGCAAATTTTTAACGAGCGCGAGCCTAATCCGCGCTGCGAGCTGAATTTTTGCAATGCATATACTCTTTTGGTGGCGGTGGTTTTATCGGCGCAAAGCACTGACAAAGGCGTAAACAAAGCGACCGAATCGTTGTTTAAGGTTGCTGACACTCCGCAAAAAATGCTTGCTTTGGGTTTAGACGGGCTGAAGAGCTATATTAAAACCATCGGGCTTTACAACAACAAAGCGCAGAGTATTATGTCTTTAAGCCGCGATTTGATTGATAAATTCGGGGGCGAAGTTCCGGCTTGCCGCGAATCGTTGGAAAACCTTGCCGGCGTTGGCCGTAAAACTGCAAATGTGGTGTTAAACGTATGGTTTAATCAGCCGACTTTGGCAGTTGACACGCACGTGTTCCGCATTGCGCACCGCTTAGATTTTTCAGACGGCAAAACTCCGTTGGCAGTTGAACAAAATTTACTTAAAATTTTACCTCCGGAATATATTAAAAACGCCAATCATTGGTTGGTGCTGTTCGGGCGTTATATTTGCAAAGCCAAAAATCCGGACTGCCGCAACTGCCCGATAAGCAAGTTTTGTTATTCAGATGATAAAGTAAAGGAGATAAATTAATGAGCACTTTTAAAAAACAGTTTTTAATTATAGGCGGAGCTTTTATCGCTTTTTCTTTTATCTTCAGCACTGCACGCGCATCATTTCCGGATATCAGGCTTTTTTTCTTATTAAAACAGCTAAACTTTATATACTTTGTAGTCGGCATAATTGTTCTTTGTTTTAAGCGAGAGATTATAATGATTACCGATTTGCAAAACGCCCTCCCTAAATTATGCAATTATTTAATGGCGTTCGGAATTTATTTTTACATAGCCATACTAGTAGGAATTTTGGGTTTTGCTTATGGCTTTTATTCAGAAAGCTTCAGTTATTCTAAAGCTTTAAGCGAAAGCACCTTTGAGGCGATTAATACGGTTGTTAAGTATTTGCTGTTTGCCGTTAATATCGTTGCTTTGGTATGGCCGTTAATATGGGCAACCCGCCAAAGCTTTTTCCCAAAAAAGCAATAAATAAACGCAAACCCCACCGATAATTTCTTACCGCTGGTTAAATTTATTTTTTCTCATCAGGTAATTTGGCGGGGATGTATTTATCCCACCCGCGCGCTTTCAGCTCCGAAAGGCAAGAAATATAAAAATTATTCCCGTTTGAATCAAGCCAGTTATATTCATCTTCATCATCACAATTAGCAACTTTACTGCTCATAGGTGCAGCATGGTTCATAGAGTCAACAACTCCATATTTTATATCAAAACTGCACCACCATACATTACAA
>CALETM010000157.1 GCA_937920765.1 uncultured Alphaproteobacteria bacterium
GAGATAGCGTAGCGTCTCGTGGGCTCGGAGATGTGTATAAGAGACAGGTGCATAAGTTGTATTTAGAATATATGTATACAAAAAGAGCCATAAACATTGTTTATGGCTCGTGACTTGATAATGTTAATATCTAATAACCAAAGCGAACATGGCAGTTATTAACACAAGCGGAATAACCGGCGCAGTCATTGATGTTCTGATGACAATCGTCATTGCAACCCTCAATGCAGTCATCTAAAAGAGTGTTTCCTCCGCTACCGCTACCGCCACTGCTGCTGCCTGAGCAGTCGTAACAATCAAGTATAATTCCCTGACCATAATAAACAGGAACATAATCGCAGTCTGAACCGGAATTTGAGTGGTCTACAAAACCGGCATCGTTACAATCTTGGAAACCTCTGCAGTAACCGCACTGTTTATCACCGGAAAAGCCATACTTATCATACCCATCATGGCCCAAATTGCCGTATTTCTTATTGCAATCTTTTTCTGAAGTGATTTCGGTCGAAGAGTCTTCGGGGCAAGCTTTGGCGGTGCATTTGCCGCAACCGTTAGCGTCTTTGGTGCCTAAAGACCACCCTTTAGAGCCGGTAGTGCCGCAATTATCAACTGATTTAGCATAGCCGCTGGCGCATGTGTTTCCTTTTATTTGATGTTAAAGTTTGGTTACGCTGCCAATTTGGCAAAGGAGTGAATGGCCTCTCGTTGCATTTCTTTTAATTTATCTTCGCCTAAAGTTTTTTTGAGATTTTCAACGTATTTTTGCATTTCAGCCTCATAAGTATCAGCTCCAGGAATTTCATCTACAAGCCTGACCGATATGTCATAAGCTTGCGTTATTTCGTCGTTAAACTCTTCGGCAATGGTAACATATTTGCTTTTTAAGATTTTTTTGCGGATAATCGGCGCAATTTTACTAAGCAGGTAGAACTGTTTGTCGTTGCGGTTTAAAATTATCTGATTGCGGCCGTCATAAACTATTTCGCCTCTGAACACGTGGTCGGCGTTCATCTCGATTTTAATAATAACCCCGATTTTATCAAAGAAAAAACTTGCCGGTAAGGGCGCAATGTCTTCCATATTAATCTCCTATTCGCGGGAATTGCCTTTAGAGTTGAACAAACCTTCTTTGGCATCTCCGGCTTTAGATACAAAAAATGCCGCCAAATCAAAGCTCAAAAATTTAAAAATGCTGAAAATAAAGCTCAATCTGCCGCCGACGGCTGCTTTGCTTAAAGGTTTTACCATAGGTGCTTTTGCCATTTTTTGAT
>CALETM010000158.1 GCA_937920765.1 uncultured Alphaproteobacteria bacterium
ATGTGTATAAGAGACAGACGCCGAGTTGCAGTTCGCCGCGTCCGGCAACCTCAAACGAATCGGTTTTGTCGGTGCGCGAAATTTTTAAGGCAATGTTGCCTTCCGCCTCTTTGCATAATCTGTCCCAAATCATACGGGAAGTAACTTTATCGCCTTCACGGCCGGCAAGCGGAGAATCGTTGACGGAAAAGGTCATGGCGAGTGTCGGCGGATCAATCGGTTGCGCGTGAATGGCGTTTTCAACGCTGTAATCGCAAATGGTGTCGGCAACCGTGCCTTTTACCACACCGGCAACCGCAACAATATCACCGGCATGAGCCTCAGTTAAAGCAACGCGTTCCAAACCCTGATAAGCCAAAATTTTGGTAATGCGGGTGCGTTCAACTTCGCCTTTGTCGTTAATAACTTTTACCGCGTCATTTAGTTTTAAGCTGCCGGATTGGATTTTACCGGTTAAAATACGTCCTAAAAACTTGTCAGCTTCAAGGGTGGTTACAAGCATTGAAAAAGGTTTGTCTTTTTCACATTTCGGCTCGCTTACGTAAGATAAAATCAGCTCAAAGAGCGGGGTTAAATCTTTGTGTTCGTCATTTAAATCTTTAACTGCCCAACCGTTGCGTCCGGAAGCGTACAGCACCGGAAAGTCAAGCTGTTCATCGGTAGCGTTCAAGCTGACAAACAAGTCAAAAATTTCATTTAAAACTTCATCAGGGCGGGCATCTGGTTTATCGGCTTTGTTAATAACCACAATCGGTTTTAAGCCGATTTTTAAAGCTTTGCCCAGTACAAATTTGGTTTGAGGCATCGGACCTTCAGAGGAATCAACGAGCAAAACCACGCCGTCAACCATAGATAAAATACGCTCAACCTCGCCGCCGAAATCAGCGTGGCCGGGGGTGTCAACAATGTTGATGTGATTGCCGTGCCAGTTTACGGAAGTGCACTTTGAAAGAATGGTAATACCTCTTTCTCGTTCAAGCGCATTACTGTCCATAACGCATTCGGCAACTTTTTGGTTGTCGCGGAAAGTTCCGCTTTGTTTTAACAAACCGTCCACCAATGTTGTTTTGCCATGGTCAACGTGGGCGATAATGGCAATATTTCTCATACTCATTTTTTATGTCCTTGTTAAGGCGCAAACCTTCGGTATTTTGACAATAACGCGCGCCGTATCAGTTGCGCGCAAGTTCAAAATTTTCGGTAATGTTTTTTAATGATAAAATCAACGCCGGTATAATTTTTTTTGTACATTACAGCTGTCTCTTATACAC
>CALETM010000159.1 GCA_937920765.1 uncultured Alphaproteobacteria bacterium
TAGCTCCGTGTTTGCACACAGAGCCGGTTAAAAAAATAATCGCGATGGGAGTTTTTCACGCTCCTCTCGCGATTATGCCAATTTATATAGCATATTTTTACAAAAATGTATCGCTCAATTTTGTATCTTTTTGTATCTTTTTGTATCGTTTTGTATCGAGTTGTATCTTTTTGTATCTTTTTGTATCGTTTTTTGCTCCAATTATCTGTTTTGGCGGTATTTTATTTTACGCACATCTTGCGATTTTTTTTGATTTTCACCTCTGAAATACAACTTATGCACAGCACGGACTCGTAAATATTGCAAAAAAAAAACGCGAGCTAAAATCTTCTCAAAACTAACTTTTTGAGAGGATTTTAGCTCATGTATACACAATCCGGTAGGTCTATGGTGGAAATGTTAGGGGTGTTAGCGATAATCGGCGTCCTGTCCGTCGGTGCTATTGCCGGATATTCTAAGGCAATGATGAAGTATAAGCTCAACAAACAGGCAGAACAATTAAATCAACTCGTCAATGCTGTTTCACAATATCACATGCAGATACAGATGCGTTCAGAAAACCCTATATCTTTGGTGCCAATATTTAAAAAACTTAACGTAATTCCGGTAGAAATGATAAAGGACGTTTCAGACACAATTTATGATGTTTTTGGAAACGAAATCACAATAACCTCATATAATTATCATGGACTTTATGTCGCCAATCTGAATTACTATATTGATGTGTCCAACCAAAACAATATCGAATTTTGCCGCAATGTTATAAACACCACCAAAGAAAACAGCCAAAGCGTTTACTACCTTGAATCTATTGCCGATTGGGGCACTGAAAACGCAAAACAAAAAATACTATATGGCGACGCCTACTGTGGAGATACAAACAGAAGATGTGTTAACAGCGTTTCGGTTGTTGACATAGACAACATCTGCCGCGGATATGAAAAAAGCGAAGAAGCCCATATGATAATTTGGTGGCGCAGTTAATCAGGCTTGTTCAGTGTCTTTTTTTGACTTTAATTGACCGCAAGCCGCTAAAATATCTTGTCCGCGCGCAACTCTCACCGGCGCGGCGAATCCGGCTTTTTCAAGCGCGGAGGCAAAAGCCTTTACTTTTTCAGGCTTGCTCGGCTTAAAAATACAATTCGGCCACGGGTTAAACGGTATTAAATTAAAAGAAGCGCGCAATCGATATTTTTTCATTAAAGCTATCAGCTCAGCAGCACATTCCGCAGAATCATTGATGCCGTCAAGCAACAAGTATTCAAAGGTAATATAACGGCTACCGTCTTCAGCCTGATACTGCTGACAAGCTTTTAATACCTGCTCTATCGGGAACTTATCGTTTATCGGCATAATCTGCGAGCGGATTTTATTGTTAGGAGCGTGCAATGAGATTGCCAAACGCACACCGGTTGCCTGCAAGGTCGGCACTATTTTGGGAGCAATTCCCGAAGTTGACATTGTAACGCGACGGCGCGATATGGCAATGCCGTCACCATCGGTTAAAATATTTAAGGCCTTTATTACATTTTCTTGATTATGTAAAGGCTCACCCATGCCCATAACCACAATATTTGACAAATAGCGGGTTTCATTGGTGGGACTCGGCCACTCGCCATATGTGTCGCGCGCAACCATAAACTGGCTGACAATCTCGCCCGCGGTTAAGTTACGAGTCAACTTTTGGCTTCCGGTATGGCAAAAGCGGCAGCCGACCGCACAACCTACCTGTGTTGAAATACAAACCGCACCACGGTCTTCTTCCGGAATATAAACCATCTCAACCCGCTGTCCGTCTTTAAATTCAAGCAACCATTTACGGGTTTTATCTTTTGAAACCTGCTCGGCAACAATTTTAGGGCGGGTAATAGTAAAGTTATCAGCCAATTTTTGCCGCAAGTCTTTGGAAAAACTGCTCATTTTAGCAAAATCGGTTTCACCGTGAAAATATATCCACTGCCACAGTTGTTTGGCTCGGAACGGCTTTTCGCCCATATCAGCGATTAGTGTTTCAATTTCAGATTTACTTAAACCGACGAGTTCTTGTTTTTCAGCCATATCAACCTCTACTTTTTACCGCATTTGGCGCTGATGGTTTTATAAGCTCGAGCGAATCCGTTTAATGAATATGTATCTTTGGTGGCTGTGCCTTTACTTGAAACACCGCCAACAATCATGCGTTGTCCGCGCCGCATAGCGGCAACAAGCGCTTTGTCGTCTTTATCGGTCAATGTCCACGCTTTATCGGTATCGGTAAAAAAGTTTGTGAAAGTTTCTTTGCCGATTTTTACCACTACTTTAGAATCTTTTTTATAGGTGTATCCTGCTACAAAATTAACCACATCAAAGCTTTTATCGGCCGGACGATGCGTTACCACCACATAAATATCGCCGCGGCGGGTATAATTTCCCTCATCGCGTTTGGGCGATGACGCCATATAACAAACATTTTTATTACCCTCTTTATAGGTATACGCCGACCAATCATTATATTCGCCAAGCAAGCGCGGAGCACCGGCGGCGTAGGCTGTCTCTTATACACATCTGACGCTGCCGACGAATAGAGAGG
>CALETM010000160.1 GCA_937920765.1 uncultured Alphaproteobacteria bacterium
AAATAGGAGTTTAAATATGAAAAAAACATTATTGTTGGCAGGAGTTGCCTGTATGTTGTCTTTTAGTGCCGGTGCCGCAGAATTTAATTTGATGCGCGATTGGCAGCCTTATGTCGGTGCTGATTATGTATATTCTAACGCTAAATTGGGCGGCAAAGCGCACAATATGCGTAAAGCCTACAATTCAGGCGCGGTAAACGTCGGTGCCAGAATGTATGATTATTATGGCCTTGAAGCATTTTATCAGCAATCGGGCGGCCGTAAAAAGAACAAAGCTGACGGCGCTTATAAATCCGAATTTTTGGCATACGGTGTTGATGCGTACGGTTATATGCCGATTATGTGCAGTAAATTTAATTTGCTTGGTTCGTTGGGTATGGCCAACTACCGCGTCAGATTAAAGTTACCCGGTGAAAAATCAGGACACCATAATCGTATCGGCTATCGTGCCGGCGTTGGTATGCAATGGGATTTCACGGAGCATCTTGCCGCCAGAGTAATGGGGCGTTACAGCTACTTGGGTATGCGTAATCTGGATAACTTCAAAGAAGTTACTGCCGGTTTAAGATACACGTTTTAAGCTTGTAAACGTTTCATCAATGCCCTGATTTTCAACAATCGGGGCATTGTTTTTGTAATTGCTGTTTACAACCATAAAGTTTTTTGCTACAAAACAAACAGATTAACATCATAATGGTGCCGTATGTTTGAAACACTTAAAAATAAACTTAAATCAACCCATTTTGTGGAAAATTATTCTCGCATGCTGCCTTATATATATCCGTATTGGGGCAGGGCGCTGATTGCGGTTTTAATTACGATTCCGATTGGCGGTATGGACGCGGTTATTGCGTGGTCGTTAAAGCCGTATATGGACGTGGTTATGGTTGAAAAAAATACTGCCTCGACGTGGTATATTCCGGTTTTAATTGTGGTGTTCAGCTGCCTTCAAAGCGGGTTCAGCTATATGGCAACTTATTTAAACACATGGGTGGGGCGAAAAATTGCCAATGATGTTAAAGTGGATTTGTTTGATAAGCTGATGCACTTTGACGCCGGCTTCTTTGATAAGAACACTTCAGGTAATATTATTTTCAGGTTTAACAATGACGTAGACAGCGCCTGCAACGGGCTTTTGAGTAATATGAAGCTTTTTACCACCCGATTGTTTTCATCGCTTTCATTAATCGGCGTGTTGTTTTACAATTCATGGCAGTTGGCGATTATTGCCGTAGTGGTATTGCTTGGCGCGCTATATCCTTTAACCACGGTTCGCCGCCGCATTAAATCAATTATGGATAAAACCGTGTTTTCGGGTTCGGCGGTGGTTACTCATTATAATGAAACATTCAACGGTAACCGTATTATTTCGTCATATAATTTATATGACTACCAAAATGCCCGCTTTCAAGAAACTTTGCGCTCGGTGTTCGGCTTGGGTATGAAAATGATTCAGCGGACCGGCATGCTTTCGCCGATGATGCACTTTGTGGTATCTTTGGGTATTGCCGCCGTTATATGGACCGGCAGTCACTTAATTGTTACCCATCAAATTACTTCCGGTAATTTTGTATCGTTCATTGCCGCGCTGATAATGCTTTATAATCCGATAAAAAGCATCGGTAACAACTATAACAATATTCAACTTTCATTTATGGCGATGGAAAGAGTGTTTTCAGCGCTTGACAGCAAGCCGCAGATTTGCAATCGCGCTGGAGCAGTTGAACTTAAAGGCGTTAAACAAAGTATTGAGTATAAAGACGTTTGCTTTGAATATGTAAAAGACAAGCCTGTTTTAAAACATGTTAATTTAAGCGTTAATGTCGGACAGACTATTGCGTTTGTGGGTAATTCGGGCGGCGGCAAAACCACCATGGTCAATTTGTTGCCGCGCTTTTATGACGTTACATCAGGTTCAATTTTAATTGACGGCAAAGATGTGCGTGACTATACATTGGAGTCGCTGCGTAATAATATTTCGGTAGTATTTCAAGATAACTTTTTATTTGCCGGTACCATTCGTGATAATATTATGCTCGGCAATGAAAATGCCACGCCTGAAGATGTTGATGCGGCGGTTAAAAATGCCTGTCTTGATGAATTTATCACAACATTGGATAAAGGCCTTGATACGCCTATTGGCGAACGCGGCGTGCTGCTCTCGGGCGGGCAAAAACAACGAGTGGCAATTGCTCGAGCCTTTGTTAAAAATGCCCCGATTGTTATTTTAGATGAGGCAACTTCGGCGCTTGACAATAAATCGGAAGCCATTGTTCAGCAGGCGATAGAAAATCTGATGACCGACAGAACCGTGTTTGTGATTGCGCACCGGCTTTCAACCGTGCGTCATGCCGATAAAATAGTGGTTATAAATTACGGGCAAATTGTGGAATCCGGCACTCATGAAGAGTTGCTTGCCCATGAAAACGGCATTTATGCTTCATTATATAAAACTCAGCTTAAATAAAGTTTTTTACCTAAACCAATTGTTAACCATAATGTATTTAAATACATCTCGTACGGCGATTCTGCCGTTAGGGATAAAATTAACAATAACAGGGTAACAATGAGCTGGATTTATAACATATTTTCAAAAGTAAAAAGTTCTTCCGGCTTTTTGTTGATTACGATTCTTACCTTTATTTATTTCAGCTTTTATGCGGTTAAAGGCGAGCGCGGATTTTTGCGTTATGTATATTTAACCGACGAGGTAAAAGAAGCCCGTCGTGCGGCTGAAAAATATGCGGCTGAAAAATCGGAATGGGAAGCGAAAGTTAAGTTGTTGTCACCGGAAAGCCTTGATTTGGATATGCTTGATGAACGCGCTCATATTGTGCTTAATATGGTAGGAAAAGACGAGTTTATCATTTTAGATGAAGCTGATAACAAATAAAATTCTTTATTTTTTGTAATTTATCTGCTATATTATGGCAGATTTGGCGCGATGTTTACGCATCGCATTGTAATAACGGAATATTTATGGCAAGGATTTTACGAAAATTCAAAGTTAAAAAACCTTCCGCGGTTAGTTATAATACCAAAAGACCGATGTTTTCCAACAAGGAAATTATTTTCAGAAGCGGCGGTCGGGCTAAGGTTTTTAATATTTCATCTAAACTTCAGATGTTTGTGCTGACGTTGTTGTTAATTGTCGGCGGCTGGAGTACGTATTCGTATTACATGTACAATAAATCAGATAAAATTATTTCCGTTAAAGATCGCGAACTTGATGAAACCCGCAATGCGTATGTCGATTTAATGACTGATTTTGTGGCAATTCACCGCAATATCAGCTCAATGTTTACTTTAATTGACGAGGGGCAGGTTCAAGATGATTTGAACCTTAATCGCTACAAACAACAGGCGCAGGTGGTGGAAGAAAAAATCCGCCGCATTGCCGATTCTACCGATTGGTTGGAAGAAGACGAACTTGAGGAAAAAACCACTTTGCGTGACGCCCTGTTGCAACGCGACCGAGCGGTTTCAGAACGTAATGAGTTGTTGCAAAAAATCAGTATTTTGCAGGGAAGTTTGGAAAAACTTGAAGTTTCGGAAATGGAAATTTTAAATCAGGTTGAAAAACTTTCTGAAAAAGAAATGAATAAAATTAAAGAAGCGATTTCATCTATCAATAAGTCGATGAAAAAACAAAATAAATATTTCAATCCGCTTGCCAACAGCAAAAAAAACAACACCGGCGGCACTTATGAGCCCGCTGTTCCGCTGGTCGATAATGCGGAATTAAGCAAAAAAATGCAAGAAGTGTTCAGTAAAATTGATGATGTAAGTTACTATAAAGAAGTTATGAAATCTGTACCTTTAGGCAAGCCGGTGTGGAGCTATTGGCTCAGTTCGCCGTTCGGGCACCGTTCCGATCCGTTTAATAAAAAATCAGCAACTCACAAAGGTGTTGACTTAGCCAGCAATAAGGGTAATAAAATTAAAACCATGGCAAAAGGTAAAGTGATTCGATCCGGTCAAAGCAGCGGTTACGGCATTTTGGTTGAAATTGACCATGGTAACGGCTTTAAAACTCGTTATGCTCATCTAAACCGTGCTTATGTTAAAAAAGGCGATTATGTTGAGCAGGGCGCTACCATTGCCGAAGTTGGTTCCAGCGGACGCTCCACCGGTCCTCATCTGCATTATGAGGTTTTATATAACGGCACGCCGGTTGATCCGATGGCATTTATGAAAGTTCAATTGTAAAGGAAACACAAATGAAAAATTGGCGTAGAATGTTATATTTAAAAATTGCTAAAATGAGCCGCGGTTCTAACACTCCGGTTCCGAGCATTATCAGTATCGGCACTAAAATTAAAGGCAATATTTTGGGCGGCGATATTATTCATATTGACGGGCGTTTGGAAGGCAATGTTTGCTGTAATGAGCTGATTATCGGTGTTAAAGGTCAGGTTATCGGGCAAGTTAAGGCTCAAACCTTAAATTTATACGGTTCATTGCACGGCACAGCAGAAGTTGAAAATTTGTTTGTTGCCGGAACAGCGCACCTAATCGGCGATGCTGTTCATACTTCTATTGCTATTGAACCGGGGGCTTATATTGAAGGTCGCTGCGTACGTGTTGCCAAACAGGCGGCTTCCGCAGAATCTGAAGCAAAACCGGTAGTAAAAAAAGCTCCAACTGCTCAAGCTGCGCCGCAAGTAAAAGCTGAAACTTCTGAAAATTTATTTAAGGCGGCTCCGTCGGTAAAATAGAAGTTGAATCATGGCAAAAAAAGTTAAAAAGGCAGATTTTATTACCACCGGTTTGGTTGCGCAAAACCGGCGCGCTCATTTTGATTATTTAATTTCCGATGTTTTTGTTGCCGGTTTGCAGCTTACCGGAACGGAAGTTAAATCTTTAAGG
>CALETM010000161.1 GCA_937920765.1 uncultured Alphaproteobacteria bacterium
AGTTAAACTTTTATAAGAGGAATAAAAAATGACAAATAAACCTGAAAAAAACATTTGTTTGTTTGATTGCGCAACATCGCAAAAAATTATCGGCCGTGACAAATTTATGGCCGCCATTGAAAAAATTTTAATTCACGGCGCATATTGCCAAGGTCCTGAAACCAAAGAACTTGACCAAAAACTGGCAGATTATGCCGGCAGCAAATATTGCGCAACCTGCGGTTCAGGTACCGATGCTTTAACCTTAGCCTTAATGGCGTGGAACGTTAAACCGGGTGATGCCGTATTTGTTTCGTCATTTACATTTGTTTCATCTGCCGAGGCTCCGGTTTTGCTTGGTGCAACTCCTGTTTTTGTTGATTCTCGTCCGGATACCTACAATATGAACCCCGAAGATTTGAAACGCGCTATTGCCGAGGTTAAAAAAGAAGGTAAATTGAACTTAAAAGCCGTTATTCCGGTTGATATTTTCGGTTCTCCGTGCGAACTCGATGAAATTATCAAAATCGCTCATGAAAACGGCATGAAAGTTTTGTCAGACTCTTGCCAGTCATTCGGTTCGGTATATCACGGCAAAAGAGCCGGCTCAATTTCAGATATGACCGCAACCTCATTTTATCCGACCAAGCCGTTAGGCGGTTATGGCGACGGCGGTGCCGTATTTACCGACAGCAATGAAGAAAATGAGTTGGTTAAATCTTCACGCGTTCACGGCATGAGCCCTGATGATCACTATGATAACGTTCGTTTGGGTATGACCGGTCGTATGAACACTTTCCAAGCCGCTGTTTTGTTGCAGAAAATGACTGTTTTGGATAAAGAATTGGCTGACCGTTACACCATTGCCAAACGTTATGATAACGAACTGAGCGATTACTTCGGAAAGCAACGCATTTTGGACAACTGCCGCTCTGCTTACGCTCTGTATACCATTAACTGCGAGCATCGCGATGAATTAATGGCTTATCTGCGTGAAGCCGGCATTCCGTGCGGCGCATACTATCCGCGTCCGGTAAACACTCAAACCGCGTATGCTAAATGGAACACTCGTTCGGTTCCGGTTTGCGAAAAACTTTCAAAAACCGTATTAAGTATTCCGATGCACCCGTATTTGGAACGCGATGAACAGTCTTATATTATTGAAAAAATGAATGAATTTGCCGCTAAATATTCTGCAAAAGCAGCATAGCGCGTAACTACTCCACAAAAAATGTCCGCATGATTGCGGGCATTTTTTGTTTATATATCTGTTGATTTTGGCGTAAAAAATTTCTATATTACCAAATAGGAATTTTTTTTGAGGAGAACATTATGGAAACTAAATCTTATACTTCTGCAGTTGAACGTGGTGGCATAGACGAAGGTTTGCGCGGCTTTATGGTTAAAGTTTATAACTATATGGCGGCAGGCTTATGCTTAACGGCTTTGGTCGCTTATTTAATTGCCAATACATCTTTAATTGAAGCATTTTTTAATATTAATCAAGCTGCCGGAACCGTTAGCTTATCCGGTCTAGGTTGGCTTTTGTTGATTGCTCCGTTGATTATGATATTTGCGTTTCAGTGGGTTGTTACCAAAGGCACGGCAGCACAGGTAAACGGAGTGTTTTGGCTGTTTTCTGCGGTTATGGGCGCGTCATTAACCCCAACCCTTTTAATGTATACCGCTTCCAGTATGACCCGCGTGTTTTTAATTACCGCCGCTATGTTTGGCGGTATGAGCTTGTATGGCTATACCACTAAGCGCGATTTAACCGGTTTCGGTTCGTTTTTGATTATGGGCTTAATCGGCTTGATTATCGCCACGATTGTAAATATGTTTATGCAAAGTGAAGCTATGTATTACGCTTTATCATATATCGGGGTTGCCATTTTTGTGGGCTTAACCGCATATGATACACAGACGATTCGCAACATATACAGTTCGGTAGATGATGACGATATGCTTACCCGCAAAGCTGTTTCCGGCGCGCTTTCATTGTACCTTGATTTTATTAACTTGTTCTTGTACTTGTTAAGATTAATGGGCGATAGGAAATAATCTCTGAAAGTTTATAAAGAAAGAAGGCTCCGAATAATCGGAGCCTTTAATGTATTTAAAATTTTATTGATACCGAATAATGCCCTTGCTCTTCAGCAGCTGTTCGGCAAATATCGTCAAGGTCGGTAAGTTTCATATCTTTAATATATCTGTCGTGCGGGCAGCCTTGATATGTGCTGTTATCGCCTAAATAGCAGCCTTTTGAGGAAACCGTATCACCTTTATAAGCTACAACAAATATTGAGCTTAATTCTTGATGCCATTCTTTGGCAATCAAGTATAAGTTTTTACACATCTGAAATGAGGTATCCGTTCTTCCTAAATCCAGAGTTCTTAAAGTAACATTTTCTTTGTCGATATTGCGGTTGTAAATATAATATTCGGTTCCGAAAGCATCTTTAATAAATCTATTATCGGAAGTATACATTTCCTTTGGAATTTCGCCGAGTTTTTCAAGCATCGGGACTAATTGATAATCAGAAGTCGGCGCATCGGCAGAAGCGGGATTAAGCATTAAACTGCTTTTATAGCGCACCATAGCGCCGATAACCTGATTAAGCTGTTCAGTTTGTTTATTCAGCTTGTATTTGAACATGGCTTTTCCATAACCGGCAATTGCCACGACGGATAAGACCCCGATTATCGCCAGAACTCCAATCATCTCGACCATAGAACGACCTGTACACAAGCTGTCATTCTCAAACTTGAGCGATGTGTCCTTCCCCTTTCTGTCATTATCGGGCTTGACCCGATAATCCAGGTGGGACAAATTAGCTACTTTATTTGACCTGGACTCTCCGATCAAGTCGGAGAGTGAC
>CALETM010000162.1 GCA_937920765.1 uncultured Alphaproteobacteria bacterium
ATGTATCACCAAAATATCCCTGTTCGCAAACACATCTGTCTTTATTTTGCGTACCGTGAGCGCCGCAATTGATGTTGGCATAGCAAACTCCGTCAAACATTGTATATCCGTCAGAGCAACTATCGCACGTAATTCCGCTATATCCGGTTTTGCATACGCACTGATTTGCATTTTGTTCACCGGTAGAACCGTTATGCTCTGCACAGTTCAAATCGGCATAACATAAACCGTTAATATTAAGATATCCTTCAGCACAAGATTCGCATGTTGTGCCGGTATAACCTGCTTTGCACTCGCATTGGTTTTCAAGCTGATTACCGGTTGAACCTGCATAAGAAGAACAATTCAAGTCCTGATAGCATACTCCTTCTTGTTCAAGGTAGCCATCATTACAAATGCATTCGCCGTTTTCTTGATGTGAATTAGGTTTGCCTGAACAAGGATCAGAACCGCCGCCTCCTCCGCCTCCGGCTAATGCGGCAACACCGCCGCCAACCGCCAACGCGCCAATTACCGCACCGGCAACCGGCCAAGCTGAGCCGTTCGTGCACTTTTGTTTCGGATCAGCACCCATCCATCTTAGCACGCGCAAAGCCTGTTCATCATCTTTATCTTTAGCGATGCACCAGGCTGTAACGCCGTCTTCATCTTCAACATCAATACCATAGCCCATTTTCATCAACTGACGCATTTGCGAAGTCTGACCGTAATGAGCATAGTTATAAAATGAGTTTACAATTTGAGAAGAAACCGCAAAGCTGTTAAAACTAAAGCATAAAGTTGTAACAAATGCAACTGCGACCTTACTCCATTTAGCAGAAATAATTTTTATCATCCAATCCTCCAAGACAGGGATACAGTTAAAATGATATAAACATCATATAAAAAGCAAATAAATTTGCAACTGGAAACTATGATTTTTACAGATATTTACGATAAATATAATACAGAGGTATTAATAACGATTTAATAAAAAGATAAAACATTGCGTTTACTATGAATATGTTCAATTTCAATTTTTTTATTGACAAGCCCAAAAGCATAAGATATAAGTTCGCACATAGCGCCGACATAGCTCAGTTGGTAGAGCTACTGATTTGTAATCAGTGGGTCGGGAGTTCAAGTCTCTCTGTCGGCACCATACAAAAGCACCGCCTTTATGGCGGTGTTTTTGTATATAAAGAATATTTGAGACTTGAACGACCGACCCACTTGGGTTTGGACGAGGATAAAAATCGCCAAAAGTAATTGGCGATTTTTACCGCAGGTTACGCTGTTGTTAGTGAAAAAGCAAGCGACAGCGACGCTTTTAAACGTTACAACAGCGGTGACCGAAGTGAGTTGGTGTTGCTTGCAACACTTACGAACTAGAACAAGTCTCTCTGTCAGTACCATTAAAAAAACTACCTTTGCGGCGTGTTTTTATACCGATATAAAAATTTTGTAGATATTCACACTTTGCATATTTGACATTAATTTAACTTGCAAATACAAACTTTACTCCTTATTTTATTGTTCAAAGGAGAAAACATCATGTCAGAACATATCACTAAAGTTTTAATCATCGGCTCCGGTCCTGCCGGATACACTGCCGGTATTTACGCCGCCCGCGCCGGCTTAAAACCTATTTTGGTTTCAGGCAGCCAAATCGGCGGACAACTCACCATCACCACTGAAATTGAAAACTTCCCCGGTTTTGCCGAACCGATTTCCGGTCCGCAACTCATGGAAAATATGCGCAAGCAGGCCTTAAACGTCGGCGTTCAGATTATAGACGACAAAATCACTGAAGCCGACCTTTCAAAACGCCCGTTTATCTGCAACTCTGAAAACGGCAACATTTTTAAGGCTCAAACCGTAATCATCTGCACCGGCTCTTCTGCCCGCTGGCTTAATTTGGAATCTGAAAAAAAATACATCGGTTTTGGCGTTTCCGCCTGCGCAACCTGCGACGGATTTTTCTATCGCGGCAAAGAAGTGGCCGTTGTCGGCGGCGGCAATTCGGCTGCTGAAGAAGCATTATACTTAACCAACTTTGCTTCTAAAGTTTATCTTATCCACCGCCGCGATGCTCTGCGCGCTGATGCCGTTATGCAGGAACGGGTTAAGAATCATCAAAAAATTCAAATTTTGTGGGACAGCGTAATTGATGAAGTTATCGGCTCTGACAAGCCACTTGGCGTTACCGGCATTAAAATCCGCAATGTAAAGACCGACAAGACCTCCGTTCTTAACTTAGACGGCTTGTTTATTGCCATCGGTCACCACCCCAACACCGATATTTTCCGCGAATATCTTAAACTTGACTCGGAAGGCTATATTATCACTGCGCCTGATAGTACCGCAACAAACATTGAAGGTGTTTTTGCCGCCGGCGATGTTAAAGACCCAAAATTCCGTCAGGCAATTACTTCTGCCGGTTCCGGCGCCATGGCCGCCATTGAAACCGAGCGTTTTTTAACCGCGCTGGGTGAAAAATAGCCGCCTTTTAAAAGCAATTTATACCGCATTGTTCGCAGTTCGGTATTTTTTTGCTTGACTTTTAACGGGCGCATGTTACATTAAAATTGTTCTTGGTGCTTGCAGGGCTTATAAGCACGGAACATCATACAACCGAGCCGAGGTTATTTAAGAGGATAAAACTATTCTTTTATCTGCCGGAGCTCCTTATAAAGGAGTTTTTTAATGTCTGATTTCAAATACAAACACGGTCTTACCATTATGCGCGCCCAGCCTTTTCATATCGGGCACGCCTTGTTGATTGACCGTATGCTCAAAGAGTGCGAGCGCGTAACCGTAATTTTAGGTTCCATTCAGGAGCAAGGCACCGCACGCAATCCGCTTAACTACACCACCCGCAAAAAAATGATTCAAAACATTTACCGCAGTCGTCCCGAGTACGAGCGCTTAAAAATCATCGGGCTGTTTGATATTAACAATCCGGCCGAATGGGGCGAATACGTGCTTGACTTTATTGCCGAAACCTTCCCCGATCTACCCAAACCAGATGCCTATTACGCCGGCAGCCCATATGACGCCCACTGGTTCAAAGATTGCTTTGAGCATATTGAGCTGGTTGACCGCACCGATCCTGCGTTTCCGTTTGTCACCGGCACCATGGTGCGCGATATGATAAAATTCGGCGATAATCGTTGGAAAAACTTTATTCACCCTGAAAATTACCACATTATTGAAGACCATTTTTATCGTAAAAAAGCTATTATTTAAGGCGCGCTCCGCGCCAACCGCCTGCGTCTTTTAAAGGGCTTATAAAAGACAGGCGTTTTTAACCCCTCTAAGCCTGAAAGGGAATTTAACATGAACAACCGTATTCTTATGCGGATAGATTTTCAAAATGACTTTGTTCACCCGCAAGGTGACCTTTCTATCTGCAATCAAAATCTTATTGAACGCCATCAAAAATTTTGCGCCAATCTGCAAGCCGGTATGTTTGATACCATAATTGACTCATATGACACGCACTTTTCGCAAAACTACCGCCAAACTATTGAATCGCAAAACTTTCCGCTGCACTGCGCTTACGAAACATGGGGTTGGCAATCAGCCGCGCCGTTCAAAGATAACATTAAAGTGGTAAATATTTTTAAGTCAACCACCAACATCTGGAATGAAAAACGCGCCTACTCTGCATTAAGCCAAGATTTTGCCGATAAAGAAGTATTCCTATGCGGCGTTTTAAGCGATATTTGCGTAATTCAAGCCATGAACGGCTTGTTAAAACGCGGCGCTAAAGTTTGCGTATTTGAAGATTTGTGTCAGGGATTAAATGAACAGATACCTGATATTGTATCCCGCCCCGAATATACTGATGCTCTTCAAAGCGGACAGTTAAAAAGTATCACCTCCGCCCAATTTTTTCGCTCAGAACTGTTAAATAAAAAAATTGAGCATAACTTAGTTACCCCAACCTCAAAGGAATTTAGCCATGCAGAATAATCTTTTACAATCGGGAACCCCTTTTTATTGCGATTTATATCACTTAACCATGGCGCAGGCGTGGTTTGCCGACGGCAAGCATAACGAACCTAAAACCTCGGAAGCGTTTTTCCGCAAATGCCCGTTCGGCGGAAGCTACTTATTAAGCGCCGGCTTAAACGAGTTTTTGGAGTGGGTGCAAAATTGGCATGTTTCCGATAAAGACATTGCCTACCTTGCCAAGCTGAAAAACGCAGACAACTCCGTCATGTTTCAGCCTGAATTTTTACACTTTTTACAAGGAGAGAAATTATCCTTAAACATTAGAGCGATACCGGAAGGCGAAATTGTTTTTCCTAATGAGCCGGTGTTAAGCGTAAGCGGTCCATGCTGGCAGGTTGATATGTGCGAAGCGGCATTTTTAAACATTTTCAATGCCCAAAGTTTAATTGCCACCAAAGCCTCGCGTATGGTAAACGCCGCCTGCGCCGACGGCGTTAATCGCCCGATTATGGAGTTTGGTTTACGCCGCGCGCAAGATATAGGTTGCTTTGCCCCTACCCGCGCCGCCTTTATCGGCGGTTGCTCTGGCACCTCTAACCTGAAAGCCGCCGAATATTACGGCATACCACCCAAAGGCACCATGGCGCACTCGTTTGTTATGAGCTATGAAAACGAACTTGATGCCTTTGTTGCCTACCTTAAATCATCAGCCGGCAACAGCACCCTGCTGGTTGATACGTATGACACTCGCCAAGGCGTGAAAAATGCCATTGCCGCCTCGCAAAAAACCGGCGTAAAATTACAAGGCGTGCGCATAGATTCCGGCGACCTCGCCTATTGGGCAAAAGAGGCTAAAAAATTGCTCAATGAAGCCGATATGACTGATACCAAAATTTTAGTTTCTAATGATTTAGACGAGCATTTAATTGAAAATCTTGTTATGGTGCAAAAAGCCCCGTGCGATATTTTTGCCGCCGGCACCAAACTGGTAACCGCGTATGACACGCCGGCCTTGGGCGGCGTGTTCAAAACCAAGTCATATAACGGCGAGCCCAAAATTAAAATTGCCGAAGGCAAAACCACCATTCCGGGGGCAACCGACGTTATCAGAATTGTGCGCAACGGCAAATTTGAAGGCGATATTATCACCTTGCAAGGCTCTGAATTTATTAAAGACGGAAAACTGACCCGCAGTCTTAATTCATACCGGCTAAATTCCGATACCGGCAAACATGCCGTATTCAAATGCGGCGAAGAAGCCTATTCTTTGTTAAAACCGGTGGTAAAAAACGGCAAATTAATCAATCAAAATTTTGAGAGTTTACCTGAAATAAAAAGCCGTGCCGAACAAAATTTACGCTGCCTTGACAGCGCGTACAAACGGCTTGCCAACCCGCATATTTACGGCGTAGGTTTAGAGCAAAATTTACACACCTTGCAGCAACAATTAATCAAACAACATCAGGAGCGTTAAAATGACTGAAAAATTATGGAATAATCTTAAAGATAAACTTAAAACTTATTGTGTAAACAGTGGATTTAAAACGGTAATTTTAGGATTGTCCGGCGGTATTGACTCGGCTTTAAGCGCCGTGCTCGCCGCCGATGCCTTAGGCGCTAAAAACGTAACCGCAATTATGATGCGCACTAAATACACCTCGCCTTTAAGCATAAGCATTGCCCGTGAGATTGCCCAACTTAACGGCTTAAATTATCATGAATTAAATATTCAAAACTTAATTGATACAGAGTGCCGCTTTTTACATGCTGCTTTTGCTGAGGAACCTAAAGGCATTGTAATTGAAAACTTGCAAGCAAGAGCTCGCGGCAAAATTTTAATGGCGTGGTCTAATCAATACGGCGGATTAGTGTTAGCTTGCGGCAATAAATCTGAAGTCTCCACCGGATACTGCACCTTATACGGCGACACATGCGGCGGCATTGCCCCTATCGGCAATTTATATAAAACCCAAGTTTTTGAGCTTGCCAAATGGCGCAATGAGCAAAGCCGCGTTCTTCCTCAAGAAGTTATTGTCCGCGCCCCGAGTGCCGAACTTGCCTTAAACCAAAAAGATGAAAACACTCTGCCGCCTTATGCCACGCTTGATAAAATTTTAGCTTTATATCTTGATGAGCATAAAGATAAGGCGGCAATTATAGCGGCAGGCTTTGAACAAACAACGGTTGAATGGGTCATAAACCGCTATAACGCCATGGCATTTAAACGCCTGCAAATGCCTCCGGCATTATAAACACTTAATTAAACCCCGCCGATAATTTCTCACCGGCGGGGCTATACTTTACTTTTTCTCATTTGGTAATTTGGCGGGGATGTATTTATCCCACCCACGCGCTTTGAGTTCCGAAAGGCAATAAACATAAAAAACCTTTCCATTTGAATCAAAGCTCTTATATTCCTCCTCATCATCGCAATTAGCAACTTTACTGCTCATTGCCGCAGCATGATGCATAGAGTCAACAACTCCATATTTTATATCAAAACTGCACCACCATACATTACAA
>CALETM010000163.1 GCA_937920765.1 uncultured Alphaproteobacteria bacterium
ATTCTATCAGATAATAATCAGTAATTTTAAGTTTACAAGTAAAACCCGCTAAAAAACAGGTTTGTTTTAGTTTGTCAGTTTGCTTTTTAAGGCTTCAAGCTTTTCAATTTTAGCTTTGGTGCGGGTGACATATTTGTCGGTTCGGTCAAGCTGTTCAGTTGCTTCTTTGCAGCCTTCGGAACCATATTCAACAAGGCCGCTTTCCGAGCATTTTAATTCTTTATCTTTAGTAAGTTGTTTGAGGTTGCTTTTGTTGTTTTGATAATTGTTTTTAAGTTCGGGCAGTTCGGTTTTGATATAATTTAGCAAGTTATCTTTGGCCTCTTTACATTTTATAGTGCCGGTTTTGGCAATTTGTTCGGCAGAGCATGCTTCGTCCATTTTTTTAGTTAATTCAACATCTTTGTCATCGGCAAAACAAAAGTAACATATTGCCAAAATGATAAGCACAACAGTAACCCATGCGTTGTTGTCCTGACTTACTTCCGATATTTTTCCGGTGACGCTGTCTATTTCAATTTTTGCCATTTTACACTCTTTAATTATTGGGTTGAAAATTAAACATACTATAAAAAACAAATTTGTAAGAATCAATAAAAAATAAATTTGAATATTTATTTTTTGTGAACCTTTTCTTAAATAAAATCGTTATTAATAATTGTCAACGGAGTTTACAATATGGAAACGAAAATTATGGCAGAAAAGTTAAAAAAAGCGGCGGCAAGCCGTAAATTATGGATATACGGCGCAGTAATTTTGGCCTGCGTTTTGTTTTTACCGCATATGTTCGGCAGTAAAGACGATGTTACTTATATTACGGAAGATGTTAAGCGCCAAAATATTGAAAAGGTGGTTAATGCCGCTGGCGAGGTGAGGGCAATTCAGCTGGTTACGGTCGGCGCGCAGGTTTCCGGTAAAATTGAAAAGCTGTATGTTTCAGTCGGGCAGCAGGTTAAAACCGGCGATATAATTGCTGAAATTGATTCCACTACCCAACAGAATGAAGTTGATATTAATAAAGCCAAGTTAAGCAGTTATCAGGCGCAGCTTGCGGCCGCTAAAACCTCATTAAATGTGGCAGAAAAACAATACTTACGTATGCACAAATTAAAAAAGCAAAATGCCGCTTCAGCTGAAGATTTGGAAAACAGCGAAGATTCCTATCAAACAGCAAAATCAAAAGTGGCGGAACTTACGGCAGCGGTTAAAGAAACGGAAATTTCATTAAGCACGGCGGAAACTAATTTAGGCTACACCCGTATTACCGCTCCGCTTGACGGCACCGTTGTTTCAGTTCCGGTAAAAGTCGGGCAAACTATTAACGCCGCAATGGATACGCCGACCATTGTACAAATTGCTGACTTGAGCCAAATGGAAATTTTGATTGAAATTTCAGAAGGCGATATTTCTGAAATTAAGGCCGGAGTTAAGGTTACCTATTCTATTTTGGCTGATTTAAACCATGTGTACGAAACAACCTTAAAATCGATTGATCCGGCGCTCACATTGTTGACTAATGGTACCTATTCAGAAGTTGTGGGCGATGATGAGGCAATTTACTATTACGGTCGTTTGATTGTGCCTAATGATGAGGGAAAATTGCGAATCGGCATGACGACTCAAAATGTTATTTATGTTGAAAATGCCGAGAATGTACTTTCGGTTCCGGTAATGGCGGTAAAAGGAAAGGCAAATGAGCAGTATGTTGAGGTTTTAACTAAAGAAGGTTTGCGCCAAAAACCGGTAGAAACCGGAGTTTCCGATGGATTGCATATTGAAATTAAAAGCGGATTAAATGAGGGCGACAAGGTGGTTTTGGCGCACATGTCTTCGGCTGAAATTTCAGACAAGACGGCAAATACCAAAGGCCCAAGGAGATTCTAAAATGAACATCATTGAACTGAAAAAAATTAATAAATTTTTCGGTGAAAACGGCAATAGGGTTCATGTGCTGAAAGATGTTAATCTGTCAGTTGAAAAAGGCGATTTTGTTGCCATTATCGGACAATCAGGTTCCGGAAAATCTACAATGATGAATATTATCGGCTGCTTAGATGTGCCGACGTCAGGTTCTTATAAAATAAACGGAGTTGAGGTTGGCAAAATGAACAAAGACGAGTTGGCCGAACTCCGCTCTAAAACATTCGGCTTTATTTTTCAGCGTTATAATTTGCTTTCAAGTTTAAAAGCTGATGAAAACGCCGCGCTTCCGGCGGTTTATTTGGGGGTTAATGCCGAGACCCGCAACAAACGCGCGGTGGAGCTCTTAAAACAACTTGAGCTTGGCGATAAAATTAATAACAAGCCGAACGAGCTTTCCGGCGGACAGCAGCAGCGCGTTAGTATTGCGAGGGCTTTGATGAACGGCGGCGAAATTATTTTGGCCGATGAGCCGACCGGCGCGCTTGATTCAAAAAGCGGCGAGCGGGTTATGGAAATTATTAAGCAGCTGCACAAACATGGGCATACCATAATTTTGGTTACGCACGACAGCCATATTGCCGCGCAGGCAAGCCGGATTATTGAAATCAAAGACGGGCAGGTGGTTTCCGACACCCGCAAATCAGATATTATTTATCCGGCGGCAGAAAAAGCGGAGCATAGTAAAAAAAGCAAGTTTGATACCTTTAAATACAGTTTTATGGAATCGTTTAAAATGTCGGTTCATGCCATTTTATCAAATAAAATGCGCTCGCTGTTGACGATGCTCGGTATTATTATCGGTATTGCATCCGTGGTTTCTGTGGTGGCGCTCGGCAATGCGTCGCAGCAAAAGATTATGGAGCAGATTAACTCCATGGGCACTAACACGATTGATATTTTACCGGGGACCGGCTTTGGCGATAGGAGAGCCATGCGTATACGCACCTTAAAAATCAGCGATTCCGACTATTTGGGCAAACAAAGTTTTATTGATAATTCCACCCCGAAAGTTTCTGCAAACGGCAATTTGGTATATGAAAATCAGGCTTTAACCGCACAGCTTACCGGAGTGGGCGAGGCGTTTTTTGAAGTTAAAGGGCGCAAAATTGCTTTAGGACGCATTTTTAGCCAAGGCGAGGTTGATGATATGGCCTCCGTGGTGGTGATTGATGATAACACTCGCAAAGAGCTGTTTGAAAATGACCCTAACCCGATTGGCAAGATTTTAATTTTTAACAAAAAACCGCTCAAAATTATCGGCATTACCGAGCCGTACAACGCCCCCGGCCCGATGTCAGACTCTATGAACTTGTGGACTCCGTATACAACTGCAATGTATAAAATTAACGGAACTAACGATATTGATTCAATTACGGTAAAGATTAATGATGCGGTAAATTCGCAAGTGGCGGAAGAAAGTATTGAAAACATTTTAACTACACTGCACGGCAAAAAAGACTTTTTTATGATTAATACCGATAGCATTAAGCAAACGGTTGAAAGCGCAACCAACACGATGAAGCTTTTAATTGCGAGTATTGCGGTAATTTCATTGATTGTCGGAGGTATCGGGGTAATGAACATTATGCTGGTATCGGTTACCGAGCGTACGCGCGAAATTGGCATTAGAATGGCAATCGGCGCTAAGCAAGCCGATATTTTGCAGCAGTTTTTAATTGAGGCAGTGTTAATTTGTTTGGTCGGCGGCTTTATGGGTGTTACGCTCTCATTGCTGATAGGCGCCGGATTTAATGCTTTTTCAGAGAATTTTGGTATGATTTTTTCAACTGCTTCCATAATTTTGGCGCTGAGCTGTTCAACCGCAATCGGTATAATCTTTGGTTATATGCCGGCCAGAAACGCTTCAAACCTTAATCCTATTGATGCATTAGCGAGTGAATAATATGAAAAAGAGCATAGTTTTAAATTTTTTAATGATAACGGTTTTATTTGCAACACTTGGCTGCGCGGCAAATAAATACCAATCGCGCACGCTTGAAGACGAGTTAGGGCAATATGACAGTAATCGTTATAAAGCTGACGGCGAATGGTGGCGCGAATATCATAATGCGGAGCTTAACCGCTTGGTGGAAACAGCGCTGCAAAAAAATCCGAATTATTTGCGCGCGGCGATAAAAATTAACAAAGAACTGTATCTGTCTCTTATACACATCTGACGCTGCCGACG
>CALETM010000164.1 GCA_937920765.1 uncultured Alphaproteobacteria bacterium
TGGCGGCAGCTTCCGCCGCGCTGACCGAATATTTGGTTCTTACAACAGTGGTATCAGTGCTGTTTTCAGATGATGAACTTCCGGAGGAAGAACTGCCTGATGATGAACCTGCGGAAGATGAACCGCCTGATGAGGAACCACCGCCTTGCACAGCACTTGGTCTTGCTGCCATAGCATTAGAAACCGCAAAAATAGCCATAAAAGTAAATACTGCGATTAATTTTTTCATGAATTTACCCTTTCAAAATTTAAGGATTATCGTTTGTTCCGTTGATTTTAAGCTCTTTTAAGCCGATTTTATCGCTGTCGCCCCAGTCGGCAGTGCCGATATGAATGGCAGCATCTTTCGGTAAGCCGGCGTAGGTAAGCTTAAAGCCCCAATTGTCGTGACCGTCTACTGCAACGGTTTCAAGCGTAACCGCTCCGCCATACGGGTTTTTCAACGTTTGTTCATCAACTATCATATCATTAGGAAACACTCCTAACTTAATGGCTGTTTTAACCGGCGTATCCGCAAGTGATGAATAATCTTTGGCATTTAAAAATATGGTGCGCAAATTAGCTACAATGTGCGACACCTGATCTTCAACTTTGTTTAGTTTGTATTTGTGCATGGCTTTGGCATAGCCGGCAATGCCGCCGACCGATAACACGCCGATAATTGCCAAAACGCCGAGCATTTCTACCATGCTGCGGCCCGATTGATTGTCTTTCGGCATTAAATTTTCTCCTTTTTTATTATTAAATAACATTATCTAATAATGCCTCAGATTATAACATTTGATGTAAAATTGCAATATGTATAAAGTTATACCCTGATAATTTGGCTATATCGGCTTGATATTGTATGCGTAATGACTATATCAAAAGTGTTCAAGGAGATAAAAGGAAAATATATTTTTCTTTTTTACAAATTGAGCGCTTTATAAATTAACTTTATTGTTTTTTATAAAGATGGTGAGTGAGGAGCGTTGTTTTGTAATAAACATGCTCCTCTTTGTTTATGAGCAAAGTTCGCCGATTATGTAGTTTAAGAGCATAAAACCTTTGTCGGTTGCCGATATGGTTTCCGCCGTATTTATGAGCAATCCGTTTTGTGTAAACTCATTTAAAGCGCGATTATTTACAAAATCATCAAAATTTAAGCCGGAAATTTGCGCAAAATGTTTTTTATTTATGCCGGTTTGCAGGCGTAAACCCATAATTATAAGTTCCTCCGCCCGTTCCTGAGCTGAAAGCGCCGTCTTGAGGCGAGGGTGCACAAAAGCATAATGACAGTTACCGATTTTTAAACGTCCGTGAGCTGATTCACCGATACCGATGTAATCATCGCCTAACCAATAGCATTTATTGTGTTTGGATTCAAATTCTGAGGCGGCAAAGTTTGAAACCTCATAACGAGGATAACCCGTTTCTCGCATAATATTTACCGTGAAATTATACATATTTGCGGCACTTTCTTCGTCAGGAATGTTAACGTGTTTGGCGGCAAAAACCGTGCCTTCCTCAATAGTCAGCTGATAAAGCGATAAGTGTTTAAAACCAAAACCGGTAATTAAACCAAGTTCTTGTTCCCAATCTTTGAGAGTTTGTTCGGGGCGCGTATAAATAAAATCCGCCGAATGATTGTTAAATGTGTTAAGTACCTCGTCAATACTGTGTAAAGCCTGTTTGAGATTGTGAGTGCGTCCCAAAAAATGCAAATCGGCATCGTTTAATGCTTGAACACCCAATGACAAGCGGTTAATTCCGGCTTGTTTCAACCGAGCAAACATTTCGGGATATTCAGAATTGGGGTTTGCCTCCAAACTAATTTCGGGATTATCCTCAAAGCTCCATAATTTGGCAATATGGTTTAAGAGCTTGTTTATCAGCTCCGGCTTTAATAAAGAGGGGGTGCCGCCGCCGAAAAATACGGAACGTATTGCGCGGTTCGGCACCAGATTGTGATAATAATCAAGCTCTTTGATATATGAGGCAACAATTTCTTCTTGATTAACGTTAGGATTAACACGCTTGAAAAAGTCGCAATACGGGCATTTGCTTTTGCAATAAGGCCAGTGAATATATACCGAAAGAGGCTTGATTTTATCAGCGTCACTCATTTGCTAAGCTTTAGTTTTGGCACTGTCTTTATAAATGGAAAGCAGTATGCCTCCCAAAAGCAGAGTAAATGTTATACAAAGCGACTGCCATGCGGCAATCTCAATGCCGAAATGAGGCAGAAAGATTTTACAGCCGATGAAAATCAAAATTATGGAAAGCGCCGGTTTAAGGTATGTGAATTTATTGACAATAGCTGCCAGCAAAAAGTACAAAGCTCTTAACCCTAAAATAGCAAAAATATTGCTGGTATAAACCACAAACACATCTTGTGTGATTAAAAAGATAGCGGGAATGCTGTCAAAAGCAAAAATAACGTCCATGGTTTCAATGATAATCAGGGCAAAAAACAGCGGCGTAATATGCCAATGTCCGTTTTCTTTGAACATAAAATGCTGTTCGTGAAGTTCATGTGTAACATGAAAGAATTTTGATAATATTTTGTAAATACGAGATTCTCTGAAAGGGGTTTCTTCGCCGTCTTTTATGGAAAGCATTTTAGCGCCGGTGTAAATTAAAAAGACTGAAAAGATGTAAAGTACCCAATGAAAACGTGAAATTAAGGCTTCGCCCAAGAAAATCATGATGCCGCGCATAAATAAAGCGCCTAAAATGCCCCAAAACAGCACACGGTGCTGATACTTTGACGGAACGCCGATAGTTGAAAAAATAACCGACATTACAAAAATGTTATCAAGCGAAAGGCTTTTTTCCAGCAAATAGCCGGTAAAGTAAAGCATACCTTTTTCAGTACCTTCTTCATAAATTACGAATATACCGAATATAATGGCGATAACCACATAAAACACGCACATCCACAAAGTGTGCCAAAAGTGCGGCTCTTCATTTTTGCGGTTAAACAAAAACAAGTCTAACGCCAATAAAACGATTACGCTGATACCGAAAATCGTCCACATCCAGTTTTGTGATAAAATGGCGTGATGGGTAAAAAGTTCGCTTATGTTTTGCATTAATTTATCCTTGTAATTTATTGTTATATCTCAAGATTCCATACGGTACGTATAACATCTTCAATATTTAAATATTTAGGTTTCCAGTTTAATATTTCGCGCGCTGAATCGGCCTTGGCAATAAGCGTTGCCGGATCACCGGCGCGGCGCGGAGCATAATGATAGTTCAAACGTTTGCCGATAACATTTTCGGTCGCGTCAACAATTTGTTTTACGGAAACTCCTTTTCCGGTACCTAAATTTAAGCAATACGATTTTTTATCGGCCATTAAGCGCTTAATGGCGGCAACGTGGGCGGAAGCCAAATCGCTTACATGAATATAATCGCGCACGCAGGTGCCGTCGGGAGTATCATAATCGCTACCGAATATTGAAAAACTTTCGCGTTTGCCGGTGGCCGTTTCCATGATAATCGGCAACAAATTTTGAGGGTTTTGTTCGCGTCCGGTAATGCTTTTGTCCGCGGCGTAGCCGACGGCGTTAAAATAGCGCAGAGCAATATAATTTAAGTCTTTAAGGCGGCTGTACCAGTCCATTAAGTTTTCCATGGCAACTTTGGTGTAACCGTAAAAGTTAATCGGGTTAAGAGGGTGTTTCTCATCAACCGGAGTATATTGGGGCATGCCGTAAACAGCGGCAGATGATGAAAATACCAAATGCTTTATGCCGTTATCAACCATTGAATTTAAGATATTAACGGCACCGTTCAGGTTGTTTATAGCGTATTTTTGCGGATTTTCCATTGATTCGCCGACCGCTTTTTTGGCGGCAAGATGAATAACCGCGTCAATATTTTGGCTCATGGCGTCGTCCAGAGCCTTACGGTCTAAAATGTTGCCTTTAATAAACCCCGCTTCATGAAATAAGTTTACTTCTTGACCGGTTGACATATCATCAAAAACAACGGTTTCATAACCGCCGTCAAGCAACTCTTTTACTACATGGCTGCCGATGTATCCGGCGCCGCCGATAACTAAAACTTTAGGCATTGTTACCTCTTAAACAATTAAACTTTGCTCTTTTATAGTCAAATAT
>CALETM010000165.1 GCA_937920765.1 uncultured Alphaproteobacteria bacterium
TCTATTCAGGTATTAATTTAAAATATACGAGGAAAAATTATGAAAATTACATTGACAGGCAAACAAGTTGATATTGGTGACAGATTGCGCAAGCATGTTGAAGAGGCAATTGAAAATTCTGTAATGAAATATTTTAGCGCCCCCATCAGCTGCACGGTTGCTTTTTCAAAAGAAGGCGAAGAGTTCAGCGCTGAAGTTACGGTTCATCCTGCAAAAAATATGGTATTAAAAGGTTCCGGTATTGCCGGCGATCCTTATTCGGCATTTGACAATGCCAATGAACATATTGCTACCCGTTTGCGTCGCAACAAAAACAAATTAAGCGACCATAAGAGCAAAATCGGTTTGGCGGAATTGGCTTATCAGGCAGTGTTGCCGTTGCATGAAACCGATGAAGAACTTGATGTTGATGTTGATGCTCCGATTACTATTGCTGAAACCGATGCCAACATTCCGGTTTGCACTGTTTCAGAAGCTGTTATGTATATGGATTTGGTAAATGAATGCGCCATTATGTTCCGCAACAGCTCTAACGGCCACATCAGCATGGTATATCGTCGTAAAGATGGCAATATCGGCTGGGTTGAACCGAAAGCAGATAAATAATTTGAGGATTGTAAATTAATGAAAATCTCTGATATTTTACCATTGAGCAATATTCTTATTGATGTTAAGGTCAACAGCAAACGCCAGCTTTTGCAAGAGTTGGCTGAGGTCGCGGCAGACTCGGTTAAGGCTGATGCTCGAATGGTAACAGATTCGGTTTGGGAACGTGAAAATTTGGGTTCAACCGGTTATGGCGGAGGAACGGCTTTCCCGCATGCCCGCATAGACGGTATTGAAAAAGTTACCACGGTTTTTGCCCGCTTAGCCGAGCCGACTGAATTTGATGCGGTCGATGGTAAACCGGTTGATTTGGTCTTTTTGCTGATTTCGCCCGAAAACAGCGGAGCTGACCATTTAACTGCTTTGGCGGCTTTGTCGCGGTTGTTAAAAGACCAAGACGTTTGTGAAAAATTACGACAAGCCCGCAGCAAAGAAGAGGTTTTTGCAATCTTAAATAACTAAAATCAAGCCCCGAATTTTTAAGTTCGGGGCTTAAATTTTGCACATTTTATATGCGATGTGTTATTTAGCTTATTTCCACAAAATACTGACAGCACACGTCCCGTCTTTGCAGCTTTGGCAAGCTTGCTCCAGATTGTTAATATTTAAGTTTCGCAAGCAGATGCGGTTTCCGGTGCAATAGCCGTCACCATAAAAAGTATACAAATTATCAGAAGGGTGATTGCTGCCGTCGGTATAATGTTTATAAGTGCGCATAAACCACATATTGGCGGAGTTTTCTTTGGCAACTTTGAGAATATTGTAACAAGCTTCTAAAGTGTAATCAGAGCCTGACTTTCCTATCCAAAATATAATGCCCGCCATACTCGGATTGCCGGCTTCATAGAACACTCTGATTGAGTTATTAAAATACTTGTCTAAAAGATAAATGCTATTGGCTTGAATGATGCCGTCGGGCAGTAAATTTAGTTTGTTTAACAAGGTGGCATAATCGGTTACGTCGGTTGCGTTACGCGGCAATTTATCTTGAATCGAGAACACGTTGTTAATCAAGATATTAACCGCCAGAGCGTGCTGATTGGTTTTATACTTCATCATCGCCTTGGAATAACCGGCAATCGCCCCGACCGATAAGACG
>CALETM010000166.1 GCA_937920765.1 uncultured Alphaproteobacteria bacterium
CGGCAATGTCGCTTGCCAAATCATTAATTTGACCGACTAACTTAAATGCAAACAAACAGCAGGCTACCAAAACTAAAAAGTCGGTGCCGCTGATATCCATCAATTCTTTTAATTCATCAACATTTGAGGCGTTAATTGCCGCTTCTAACTCGTCAACGCCGCCTTTGCTACCAGTTAGCCCTTGACTGATAAGCTCGGCATTCAAACCAATAATCAACCCCATCATTACAAAGTTGAAAAAGCTGTTCATAAAAATTTTCCAGCCGGTGTTGGCATATTGTTTGGTAACCTTAAACGGCCACGAGGCAATTAAAAACGGCAGCAACGCGCAGAAGATGCCGAATCTAACCACAGAATCAAGCAAATAAAAGCTTGCCGCCAAAATAATCAGCCACCCGAAGGCAAATACAAGCGCGCCCTCAAGCAACATTGAAAAGTCCGGCAAAATATGCGCAGCCGCATGAGTTGAAATACATATTAAGGAAGAGCCGATAGCCGGCATTTGTGCCGCGGTGCGATTAAATAATCTGATAGCCGCCATAACGCTTGCCAACAAGTTTTGTCCGATAACGCCGCTCGGCATTGCCGCAAGTTCATCAGATGCCAAGCCTTTGAAAGTTTCAGTAGTTGCATCGCCACTGAACATTAAAGCCAATCCAAACTCTAAACCGGCCTGCATAAGCGGATTAATTACATAGTCGTATATATAAGACGGGTCAGTAAGCAACAGGGCGGCAACTAAAACCTTAAAGCCCTGAACCATTAAAGTGGATAAATATTTAGGAGTATCCTGTTTGGTAAAAGCGCTTACAACCATTAAAGTTTGATAAGCAACAAAAAGCGCCAGCACAATTAATATTAAATTTCTGAAACCGCTTGCTAATGCGTTGAAAGATTTAGTTGCAATGGTTTGATCGGTATTCAAAATAACATTAAACAGCGGGCAGAGCACACAGGTTTGAATTTGCGCATATTTTACCGGCAGAGGAACGCACCCTTTTGAAGCTCCGGTCTGCGCTTTGCCATTTTCATTGGTTACGGTGTATATAACTTTATTATCCGGACACTCTTCTCCCTCTTTAAGCTCAATGGCGCAAGATAAAGTTACATAGTTTGCCGGATTAAGCGCTGTCAGCAAATTTTTGACCACACCGTGTTGCTTTATTACCGCCATTAATGATTCTTCAACTTCTTCCGCCATAGCCACTGCTTTGTTGGCGCCGTTTTGCGGGTTGCGTTCAATACTTGCCTGTTTACGAGCTTTGCCGGCAACTTTATCCCAATGCAAGTCAGTATCTGAAAAATCCATGGAAATATTTAGCTTAAAGCGCGGGTTTGATGCCGTATTTTGTTCTTCTTGCTTCCACCTGAGCTCTCTGGTCATACTGCCGTTGTTCCACTTAATAAAGTCGGAATATTTTTGCGTATAAGATTTTTCCATTATACTATTAATCTGTCTTTTCAGTAGGGCGTCATAATCTTGTCCGACAGAGGCTTGCGCTCGACTTAGCATCTGTTTTGCAAGTTTTTCCGCCTCGGCTTCAGAGTAACCGTAAGTATATTGTTTGCTTTTGAATGAACTTACCTTGCTGTGATAGGCAGATACCAATTGTTGAAGAGTAGCAAGTTCTTTTTGGGTTGTTTCCACTAAGCGGTCAATTTCTTTGTCGGTAAAGTTTTCAAGTTTGCCGCTGTTTGATGCATAAACAGGTTCAATCTGTAGGCATAAGGCAATCAACAGAGCTATCACGCCGCCGGCAATAAAGCGAAAACTATTTTTTATTATGGTCGTCATTGTTCAAATCCTTATTAGCCAGAGGGTTACCCAAAATTCTAACGGCAAAAAATAAAACTATAATAACAAAGACGATTGCAAATGCCAGCATGTACGGACTCGCCAAAACATCAAATACGCCAAAATATATAGCGGCGATGATAATGGCAAACATTAAAAAACTGACAAATACCGACTTCATTTTTACCTCATACCAGTAATTAAGTTATATTTTAGCATAAAAATACAGCATTTTATGCTGTCTCTTATACA
>CALETM010000167.1 GCA_937920765.1 uncultured Alphaproteobacteria bacterium
GCGTAGCGTCTCGTGGGCTCGGAGATGTGTATAAGAGACAGTTTAATATACGCTACAGTTTCAGTTACGCATCAGGTGCTACCACCGGTCCGGCTTTGGTCATTTTTATATATTTTGATTTGAAGAAAAATTCAGCTGAAACATTTGACATCTGTCGTAACATTGTAATTGCCGCCAAAGAAGCGCGCGATAATTTGGCTTATATTTCAACCGATAGCGGCTACGGCACCTCCAACCGCCACGTGTATGGCTATTACGGCGATAAATATTGCACCGGCGACCTCACTTGTTTGCGCGACTTAACTATGAATGACATTTATAATTTATGTACTAATCATATTGGCGTTGAAGAAGCAACTCTCGTTACGTACATTTTTGATTAAAATCATAGCTGTGAGGTATCAAAATTCCGGTAATATTTCATATCTTAACACCGTTAGCGGACATGGCACATCATCGGCAAAATCAGCTTATCTATACGGCGATAATTTCTGCACTCCTGACCGCAAATGCTTAAAAAATGTAACTTTAGATAATATTTACGAAATTTGCACAGCGCAAGCAGGCGCAACTTCAGCGGTTGAAACCGCCATTTGGTGGAAAATCAGAGATTAATCGCGGCCGTTAAAAATAGCCTGAAAAGCATATGCGTACGGGTCAGGAGCTTCATATTTATGCTGGTCTTCCGCATTAAATGCCCGCACTCCGTCTGAACGGCGCAACGTTTCGGCTTTACAGCTCATCACCGTGGTTAAATAGCGATCAACATCGGTAAACACGCATTTAATAACCACCAAACTGCCATCTGATTTTTGCAGCGGTTTATTGGTTTGGCGGTTGCGAACCACATAAGGCTTAATAACTTCCGTATCGCCGCTGCCGCCAATACCTTTGGCAAATTTACGGAATTTATTTTCATCAGCGCAAGGAGTAATTTGCTTAATTTCATTAAGATAAAACGCCATCGCCTGCTTTTCAAGCGTAGAAACCTTGTCATCCGCAATGCGGCTTTGGCAATGCTCTATCGCCGCATTTAACTTTTTTGCTTCATAACTTTGCTGACCTTCCATTTTTAAGCCTCCTTAGCAAAAAACCTGCATGCGCAGGTTTTTTAATTAATCTTTGTGACGGAATGTAATTCTACCCTTGGTCAAATCATAAGGGGTCATTTCAATATCTACTTTATCACCAACCATCACACGGATTCTGAATTTGCGCATTTTTCCGGCGGTATGCGCCAAAATTTCAACTCCGTTTTCAAGTTTAACCCGAAACATGGCATTCGGAAGTTTTTCAATAACTTCACCGGTTAATTCCAAAAGTTCTTCTTTACTCATAAAAAACTGTCTCTTATACACATCTCCGAGCCCACGAGACGC
>CALETM010000168.1 GCA_937920765.1 uncultured Alphaproteobacteria bacterium
TAAGAGACAGGTGATAATTTTTAGCCGATAAAAAATTTAATTTTCAGCAAATATATTCATCTATAATTAGCGCTTGCATTTAGGGCTAAAATATTTTAGTTTTGTTTTAAGGCGTAAGATTTTCTTGCGCTCAGCTGACGGACAAGTTCCGCGGCGGGGTTTCACAGCCCTTCCAGACAAACGGTGTGTAGAAGCGCACCGAATCGGTAGTGATTAAAAAATTTAAGACCATGTCTTAAATTCTACACACCGTATACCCACCTTTGTTATGGTTGGGGTAGCTCGTAATAAGGCGTTGCCGAATAAGAGCAACATTATTTGTCTGGTGTTTGTGAATGCCCCGACCACTTTGCTTAACAAAGTGGTTTTTTGTTTAATTTAACAAATGTGGGAATATTTCTATGAACAAAAAACTTTATTTAATTGCCGCCGTCATGCTTTTAAGCGCGTGCACATCACTCACCTTTCAAGAAAAACAAGAAATCAGCCGATTAAAATATCAGGGCATCAACATTGACCGCGGACCTAACGGTTGGGAAAAACCAAACAGCCCATTAATGGCAGGCGCTTTAAATATTCTGCCGGGAATCGGCAATATGTATTTGGCCTCAGGCAATGCCGGAGATTCCTCGCAATGGATTTATGCCGCCGGAAATTTGTTATTGTGGCCGATTTCAATATTATGGGGCATTCCGGAAGCCGCGATTGACGCCAATACTATCAATCAGCGTGATATGCTTGACTATTTGAAATACGGTAATCAAGCAAATTTTTCCGTTCAGCAAGGTATGCAGCGCAGCAATGCCATTCGGCAGGCTCCGAATGGATATTATCGCTAATTTATAAAAAAGTTGACATTGAGCCATTAAAAATTTAAGCTTTGCCATAAGGATAACAAAGGATTTTTGATGTTTAACAAGACTTTTTTGTTTTTAACGGCGTTTTTATTGCCAATGGCGGCAAACGCAAGCAACGTTAAATATGAATACGGCGGAGCTTTACGGACGGCCGCCGGTTACGCCGACCCTTCCGGTAACTTTTTAAGCGGGCAGAATCGCTTTCATGCGCCGATGAACGGAAATTTAAACGGAGCCGCGATTTATAACTTTAATGATAATACTTCGTTCAAACTCGGTTTAGAGCTTAAAGCCAAAACCGGCAGCAATTCGGATAACTTAAACTTCGGGCATTACGGTGAAGAAGTTTACGGCAAACTGCAAACCGCTTACGGCGATTTTTATGTAGGGCAAATGCAAAATCCGGCAGCGTTGCTTGGTGTTGTTCAGCCCAATTTGGCGATTTGGCAAATCAGCCCGACCGAGGTTGCCGATTTTATGGAAAACCCCAACTGGCAACATCATAACCGCCGCAAATATTACAGCACCTTAACATCAGCGCAAATTAACACTGACGGAAGCTCGTTTAAGTTTGCCTACTTTACGCCGGAATTTGCCGGAACGACTCTGGCTTTAGGCTTTACTCCCGAAAATAATGCCAACGACGGATTAACTTCAAAGTTTTCGCCTTATTATAATCAAAGCGCTTATCATATTGCGTTATATAATTCGCATGAATTCGACTTTGCCGACACCGAATTTTATTTGGCGTATGCTGATTTTAACCACAGTCACCGCGAATACGCCGGAGGAATTTCGGTTTATCGGCGCGGGCTGACCTTGTTTGCCGCTTACCGGCAAACCGAAAGTTATGACCACGCAATAACCGACACCTCTTTATCCGCCAATCTGCCGGCTTATTATGATGCTTTTCGCAACGGCTTTGCCGTTAGCGGCGGCGCATCGTATGAGTTTGCTCTTTTAACCTCTGCTTTAAGTTATTTTGAGGCCAAAGCCGATAATCTTCCGGCACGGACGCGGCTTATTACCCTGCATAACAGCATTAAACCGTACAAGCATTTGGGTTTTTATCTTGGCGGCGGATACGCTGAATTTACCGATGCCGAACATCATGAAAATCGGGGGCCTTTAGTATACGGCGGACTTGAAATCAGTTTTTAGGAGTTAAGATGCTAAATTTGCTTATAATTTCAGATAACAGTGTGTTTTGTGATGATTTGCGTTTGCAAATTGAACGATATGCTCCCGAATATACGGTTAACGCCGAAGCGGCAACACCGGATATTATTGTTTTAGATGAAAAGCCGGAAATGCTGACCGCAATTAAAGGCAATCACCCACAAACACCTATTTTCATACTGTTAAAAAAAGGCGCGGACAAACCGCCGGCCTCAACTTTTGTTAAGTTTGAAATTAAACCGATTGTGCTTAAAGATTTTATTAACAGCTTATGTTCTGCCATTAATTTGGCGCTTAACTCTGATGACGGACGCTTAAAATTTAACTGTTACGAATTGCGTCCGTTAAGCAAAGAAATTTATAACTTCAGAACCAAAGAAAGCACTAAGCTGACCGAAAAAGAAGTGGCAATAGTGCAATATCTTTACAAAATCAAAGGTCGAATCGTAACTAAAACCGAATTGTTGCAAGAAGTTTGGGGATACAGTCCAGATGTAACCACCCACACCATTGAAACTCATATTTACCGTTTGCGGCAAAAAGTTGAGCACGACAACCCGTCTTCACAACTTATTTTGACCGAAGACGGCGGCTATTTGCTCAAGCGCTAGCGAGCGCCGACTAACGATAATGATGAAATGGTATCGCCCATGCCGACCAAAGTGAGCGGTTTTTCAATTAAAATCGTGGGAGCTACAATTAAATCCCAATTACGAAAACGCCCGATGCCGGTTTGCGCTAAATCATTTTGGCCGGTTGCCCACGACAAACTATCTGCCTCAATCAGCCCGACGTCGGAAACTTCACGCCCTTGCGCCCACAATAAATTATCAATACTACCGGTGCCGGCTTTGGCGGCGGCAATGGTGGCGGCAGTCATCATACCGCGCAGATTTGCTTCAGGCGTAATGCGGAAATTTTTATCCTGCAATGTAATATACAACCCGAACATATGCAGTTGAATACGCGCCACTCTGGTTTTTTCTTTAATTTTTACAAGTCCGGCAAACAAATTTTCAGATGTGGTTTGGCGGCGGCACTGGTCGGCTAAAGATTCTTCACCGATTACCTCTAAAATGTCCATAGTTTCGCGCTCGTTAATACCAAGCGAATCCATTAGCGGAGCCACCTTTTCCACAATCGCTTTGCGGATGATTTTATCTTGAGTGGAGGCAATTTCCAGATGAAAAATTCCGTCCGGAGATGTTTGCTTCCAGTTTTTTATCTCCGGCAAAATCTTTTCAATTAATGCCACGCCGTTGTTGTTAGAAGTTAAGGCATGGAATCCCGATAAAACCACATAATCCATTGGGTGATTATGCACATAACGAATAAAATGTTCATCGGTTACCAACTTTAAATTAAGTGGATCATAAGTGGCAATAAAGCGGTTAGATTTAGGACAGCGGAAATTGCGCCCCTCAATGCTGAACACATCATTTTTGTTAAACTCGATAATCCAATGGATAAGAGGTGTTTCAGCTTTGCGGTCAATGGTGTATGCGGGCGCCGGCTCGCCGTTATCATCAAACGAAAATAAATTATCTTTTTTAACAAATTGGTCGGCTTGCAGTTTGGGTAATGAGTTGGTATGAACATAAACGTTTTGAATGCCGACGGTGGCTAAAGCATTGGCGACAATTCCGCCCTGTCCGCCAATTTGCAAATGGTCATAGCTGATTTTTTCATACATCCAGTCATAAACCGCTTTTTCTTCGGTAATCCACTCTTCGGCAATGCCCTCTTTAAAGCATTTGAAAATACATTTTAACACATCGGCCGGCGAATTGATTTTGGTTTCAGTAACATTTTCCAAATCAGCCAGAGAAAGCCCCTCTTCCGCAATCAGCTTGGCAAGTTTTTCAACCGAAATTTTAATCACCGCATCAATGTTGGCATTAAAAGCCGTCGCGGCAGTTTTAATTTGTTTAATTTTTTCAAGCTGCGAGGGCACAATCTGATACTTATTTTTCCAAATTTGTTTTAATTCCGGTGTATCCATTACTCTTCTCCTGTTTTTTTATTTAATCGTCCTTTGCCGATTTTTCCACATACAAATGCCATTTATATTCACCAACCGCGGAACATTTATCACAAACCGGGCGCCATTTTTTACTTACATTGCCGCAGGTGGGGCAAACCCAAACCGAATCATCGGCGCAAGAGGAGGCTTTATTTTTCCAACTTTGCGCCGCCGCTTCGTTTTTATGAAAATGCTTTTCATACTCGTAAATAACTTTGGCAATACGCTTGGTAGCCGGATTGTTAATTAAAAAGATTTCAAACTCACCGCGGGCTTTGTTCCAAAATTTGGCTTTAGCATCAAGAACAGCCAGCAGTAAATTGTTAAGCGACGGACGTTTGCTGTTGGTTAAAGCCAAGCTTTCCATACGCTGAACTTTTGCCGCAGCAGTGTCGTCAGACCATAAATTTAAATACATTTCGGCAATTTCAGTTGTCGGGTTGCAGCGCCAGATATTACTCAACACATTTGCCGCTTTACGGGTTTGGTTATCATTTTGCACATAATATTCAGCTAATGCCAAAGCCGCCGGAACCAATTGAGGGTCGCATTCAAGCGCTTGCGAACAATATTTGAAAAAATTAACCGAATCGCCTGATTGTTTAGCGTTTTCAGCCAACTCATACAGTGTTACCGCCTTTAGGAGCTTGTATTTTTCAGCCGGAATGAGTTTTTTCTTAAAACCGGAATTTAACACTTGCAACGCGCCTTCCCAATCTTCGGCTTTGGCGCGCAAATTAAAAGCGCTTTCAATCACCCAATATAAATCTTGCCGCACTTCAAAGGCTTTATTGGCATTAATTAAGGCTTGCTCAAATTCTTTTTTCTTCATTTGCGCTTCAACCGCCGCTTTTAAGCTGACCAGTTCTAAATCGGGATTGTTCATCAGTTTTGAGGAAAGTTCTTCCATTTTATCAAAGTTTTTTTCGCCCTTGTAAATTTTGAGCGTTAAAACATCAATAATTGTATCATCGCCGATAAGCTTACGCAGTTCTTTTAAGCATTTTCGCGCGGCTGACATATCGCCGGCAGTAATAGAAGTCATTGCTTTGAGCAACAACATCATGGAATTGTCTATATCAGCGCGATTTAAAACCACCTTATCAGTCGGCTTGCCGATTTTGGCGTTACGGGTTTCATTGCCGGAAAAGCGCAATGCTTCATTAAGCTGACCTGCAATCAGTTTATGCAGCAAAAAATTAAGTCCGTAAATTACAGCCACAAAGCCCCACAACCATAAAAGCGCGCCCGCCAGCGGCAAAACCGCTGATGCTCCGCGCCAGTTAATAACGATTGAGCTGTTTACATCGCCCTCGCGAATCAGCAAAATCAATAACAGACCTATAATCCAAAATGTATAAAATTTTTTGCTCATCGCCTCTGCCGCAATATATTAATTGTTATCAGCGGTTAAATTTTCAGCTTTCATCACCGCCATAGTCAGCGCCTCAATTTGCTTTAGCGCTTGATTAAATTCTTCTGCGGCGGTAATCTGTTTTTGCCATTTAGCAAAGTCTTCAGTCTGATATTCAGGCTTAGCCGACATCAACACCGACGCCTCTGAAAATTTACCCTCATTAACCAAACGATAAACCTCATCTTTAGCCATTAACTCGGCAACCGGTTTTTCGTGGTATTCAATGCTAATCAGTTTACTGAGTTTAGAGTTAATTTTTTCTTTCCAATCCGGCTCTTTTTGCTGATTTTTTGCTACCGGTTCCTCTTCTGCTTTAGCAAGTTCAGCCTCCGTATGCTTAGTTTGCTCTTTTACATAAAGATCATTAAAGCGTTCGGTCAATTTTTCAGGCGACGGCAATCCTTCATACGAAAGCGAGGCAATTACATCGGCGGGAGCTTCCATATTGGTTCCCAAAGCCAAATTGCGCAAAACTTCCGCCTCATAAACAAAGGGCTTACCGGTGGCGGCGGAATCTTTTACCAACATGGCG
>CALETM010000169.1 GCA_937920765.1 uncultured Alphaproteobacteria bacterium
GGTTTTGGCGCCGGCTTTGGCGGAGGCGAAGGATTTGGCGGCAATCCTTTCGGTGGCGGTAGTTACCGAACCTATTCTTCTGCCGGCGGCAACCCGTTCGGCGGAGCCGGCGGCTTTGGTAAATCCGGAGGCTTTGATTTTTCGTCATTATTCGGCGATGATATAATGTCGCAATTTACCGGCGGCGCCGGCAGACGCGGCGGCGGTTTTGGTTTCGGCGGGCCGCAAAAAGGTCAGGATATGGCTTATACCATGAATGTAAGCTTTATTGACGCGGCGCAAGGCGCTGAAAAAGCGGTTATGATTAATGGCAAGAATATTAATGTTAAAATTCCTTCCGGCACGGAAGACGGACAAACTTTACGTCTTAAAGGACTTGGCAATCCGAGCCCTAACGGCGGAGAAGCCGGTGATGTGCTGATTACAATAAAAGTTGAGCCTCATCCTTATTTTAAGGCGGAAGGTTTGAATATTTTGCTTGATTTGCCGATTAGCATTAAAGAATCGGTTTTGGGTGCAAAAATTACGGTTCCGACCATCAATGGCAAGGTTAATGTTAAAGTTCCGCCTTATTCGTCAAGCGGTGAAAAGTTACGTTTGAAAGGCAAAGGAATAAAATCGAAAGCCGGACAGGGCGATGAAATTATTACCTTGAAAATTATAGCCCCTAAAACTCCTGATACCGCGCTTGAGGAGGTTTTGAAAGCTACCGGTGACTCTGTGGTCAGGAACTTTTAATGATTTTTGAAAACTTAAAAAATTTTGAATGGTATAACGAGCCGGCTAATGTTACTTTCGGCAGTCACGAACTTGAAATTACGGCTGCCGAAGGTACCGATTTTTGGCAAAGCAAGCACCACAATTTTTTTAAAGATGACGGGCATTTCTTTTTTATAACTCAATCAACAGATTTCAGTTGCGTGGTTAAATGGCGGTTTGAAAATGCCGTTCATTTTAATCAATGCGGGCTGATGCTTAGGGCAGATGAAGACAATTGGTTTAAAATTTCAGTGATGTCGGCAGATGAGCATAATCCGGAGATAGGCAGCTGTGTTACAAAAGACGGAATATCCGATTGGGCGGGCGCGCCTTTGCCGGAAAATTGCAATGAGTTGTGGTATAAATCAATGCGCCACGGTGATGATTATGTGGTGTTTTATTCTGTTGACGGGGTTAATTTTATAAAAGTGCGCCAGTTTGCGCTTAATTCAATTGATTCTGATATTAAAATCGGCGCATATATTTGTGCTCCGCGCGATTTCGGCTTTAAGGCCGTGTTGGACGAAATAGATTTTTTTGATTAAGCAATAAGAAAGTTCTTGATTTTTTAATCTTTTTATTATACCTACTGGCAAGTATGTTAGTTATACATACTCGAACGTATGTGTTGCCGGCATATAAAATTTGGCAAGAAAGGCATTTGATGAAAAAAACAAAAGAAGAGGCGGAAGCCACTCGTCAGGCGATTTTGCAATCTGCTTTAGATACATTTTGCGAAAAAGGCTATTCTAAAACAACGTTTGATGAAATTGCAAAGCGTATCAATTTAACCAAAGGCGCGGTATATTGGCATTTTCGCAACAAACCGGATGTAATTGCGGCGCTGATTAACGCTTATTGTGAACGGCAAAAAAAATATATTCATGATCGTATTCAAAATCCGCAAAGTTTTAATGATTTGCTACGGCTGTTTTTGTGTGACGCCGATTTTATTTTAAGTGATGAAAACAACCGCAAAATGGTGTTTTTTATGACTTGCCAAATGGAGTGGTCGGAAGCAATTATTACCAAAGTTTTGCCGCAAGTTGCGAAAAATAAAGAATATTGGCTCAATCAGGTAAAAGAATTATTGACATTTTTGCAAAAAAGTGAAGAAATAGGCGGCTGTGTAAATATAGAATTGTTGACGCATATGCTGATGAACCTTTGGTTTGGCACGCTTGACGCTTATTTAAGCAAACGCTGCGAGATTGATTTGAAAACAATAGTAACGGAAAGTTTTAATTTGATTTTTAACGGGTTAAAGAAGGAAGGTATTGAAAATGCAAGTAAGTAAACCTCATAAAAAAGTAATTATCAAAAAACTGATATGGTTTTTGATTTGTGTCGGTATCGGTTGGTATTTAAAAGCTCGTATGACTCCGGCTTTTAATATGGCCGGTATGCAGCAAGGCACCCCTTATGTATTGGTTGAAGAGGTAAAATCGCAAGACATTACCCGCCTTAACAGCCATATTGCCCACGTTGAGGCAATTAACAGCGTAAGCTTGCAGCCGCAGGTAAGCGGTACTGTTGACAAGGTTTTGTTCAGCGAAGGCAGCTTTGTTAATGCCGGCGATAAATTGTTTATTATTGATCAAGACCGTTATAAAGCCACCTTTAAATTACGCGAGGCGGAGTTGGCAAGCGCGAAAGCTAATTTGACCGAGGCGGAGCGTAACTATAAGCGTCAAATTACTTTAAGCAAGCAAAACATTGCCTCCAAAGCAACTTTTGATGCCGCCGAAAGCGCATATTTGCGCGGTAAAGCCGCTGTTGCTCAGGCTGAAGCAAACTTAGAACTTGCTAAAATCGATTTGGATTATACCACCGTTACCGCGCCTATCAGCGGATATATCGGTAAAGCTTTGGTTACTAAAGGAAACTATGTGACCGCGTCGGCTCAGGTATTGGCTAAGATTGTACAGGTAAGTCCGGTGCGTATAACCTTTTCATTGACAGATAAAGAATTTTTGAACTTAAAGAAAAAGTTTGAGCGTAATGCTTCTGGCGACGTTAAGGTTAGAATTACGTTACCGAACGGAACAGATTTGGTTGAAAATTTCAAGTCGCACTTTGCCGATAATGAAGTCAGTACTGATACGGCAACCGTTTCAATTTACAGCGATTTAGATAATGCTAATGAAAAATTGCTCCCCGGAAACTATGTGCAGATTGCTTTAATGGAAAATAAGCCGGATATGAGTGTGGTTATTCCGCAGGCATCATTGGCACAAGATGAGCACGGCTTTTACACTTTTGTGGTTAATGCCGACAATGTGGCTGAAGAACGCCGCTTGGTTTTGGGTGATGTTATCGGCTCAACGCAAGTGGTTAAAGAAGGTATTAATGCCGGTGATAAAGTAATTATTCAGGGTTTGCAAAAGGTTAAAGACGGAGTTAAAGTTAAAGCCGCTTTGATTAATGCCGCCGCTGAAGCAGAGGAGAATAAATAAAAATGTTTTCAAGAATTTTTATTGAAAGACCTCGTTTTGCGATGGTTATCGCCATCGTAATGACGATTGCAGGCGTGATTTCGGTATTCTCATTGCCGATTTCATTGTATCCGCAAATTACGCCGCCGGAAGTTAATGTTTCGGCAAGCTATACCGGTGCAAGCGCTGAAGTTGTGGCCAACACCATCGGCATTCCGATTGAACAGGAAGTAAACGGTGTTGAAGATATGCTTTATATGGATTCAACATCTTCAAACTCCGGTCAATACAGCTTGTCGGTCAGCTTTGAAGTCGGCACTGATCCGGATATGGCGCAAGTTAAGGTACAAAATCGTGTGCAGCAGGCTTTAAGCAAACTGCCGACTGAAGTTCAACAGTATGGTATCAGCGTTAAGCGTCGTTCTTCCGATATTTTGGGCTTTTTGAATGTTCGCTCGCCGAAAGGTACGCATGATGTTGAATTTTTAAGTAACTATGTTGAAAACAACGTTAAAAACAGTTTGAGCCGTGTGTATGGCGTGGGCGATGTAAGCGTGCACGCTTCGCCGCTCAGCATGCGTGTTTGGCTTGATGCTGATAAAATTACAGCCTTAAACATTCCGCTTGCAACCGTTAGAGCCGCAATTGAGAGTCAAAACTATCAACCTTCATTGGGTTCGGTTGGCGGTATGCCCGGCGACGGCAGTCAGCAAATGACATATTCATTACAAACCAAAGGTCGTTTAAATGAGGCGGCAGATTTTGAAAACATTATTATCCGCACGGAAGAAGACGGCGGTTTGGTGCGTTTGAAAGATGTTGCCCGTGTTGAAATAGGTTCAGAAACGTATATGTTTAAATCACAACTTGACGGAGTGCCGTCGGTTGCCATTTCATTAAACACTTTATCGGGCGCCAATGCAATTCAAGCCATGAAGGCGGTAAGAGCCGAACTTGATCGTTTGTCACAGTTTTATCCCGATGACTTTATGATTGAAGTGTTTTATGACGCGACCGAATATATTAAAACTTCAATTGAAGAAGTGGTTTGGACTTTGGTTTTAACCTTTGTATTGGTGGTTGCAGTTTGCTATATCTTTTTGCAAGATTGGCGCTCAACTCTTATTCCGTCGATTACCATTCCGGTTTCATTGTTTGCAACTTTTGCCGTAATGTTGGCTTTAGGGTACAGCTTAAATATTTTAACTTTGTTCGGTTTGGTGCTCGCCATCGGTTTGGTGGTTGATGACGCGATTGTGGTGGTTGAACGTGTGCTTACCCTTATGGAACAAGAAAATTTATCGCCGAAAGACGCGGCAATTAAAGCTATGTCGCAGGTTTCAAGCGCGATTGTGGCAACTACATTGGTATTGCTCGCAATCTTTGTGCCGATTGGGTTCTTGGGCGGAATTACCGGTAAAATTTATCAACAATTTGCAATTTCAATTTCATTTGCGGTAGTATTTTCATCAATTAACGCTTTGACCCTTTCACCGGCGTTGTGCGCAACTATTTTGCGCCCGTTGAAACCGGTTACCAGAGGTCCGCTTAAATTGTTTAACCGCCTTTTGGATAAATGTCGAAATCGCTATTTGGCAATTGTGGCTTATTTTGCCCGCAAAGTCAGCGTAATTGCGTTGCTGCTTGGTACTTTGATTTGCTTTAACTTAGCGTTTTTGAAAATGAGTAACACAACCTTTATTCCGGCTGAAGATCAGGGCGTTATTTTAACCAATATTCAGTTGCCGGAAGGCGCAACGCAACCGCGTATGGATAAAGTTATTGCTGAAATTATGCCGATTATCAAGGCAGAGCCGAGCGTTCATTCGATTATGAACATCGCCGGTTTCAGTATGCTTTCAGGACAGGGCGAAAATGTTGGTATTGCGATTGTAAACTTACTGCCATGGGGCGAGCGTAAAGATGATTCACAATATTCTACCAATATTTTGAACCGTATTAAGGCAAAACTTTCGCAGATTCCCGATGCGGATATTAACTTGTTTGAATTTCCGGCTATTCCGGGGCTTGGCGCTACCGGCGGTATGGATTTCAGACTTCAGGCCTTAGATGATACCGATCCGAAAAAGCTTGAAGCAGTGCTTAAAAGCTTTTTGGGCAGAGTTAATCAGTTGCCGGAAATTATGTATGCGTTTTCAACTTACACGGCGCAAACGCCGCACTTGTATATTGAAATAGACAAGGATAAAGCTGAAGTGATGAAAGTTGCCATCAGTAAAATATACGGTGTTTTGCAAAATTACTTGGGTTCGGGGTATATTAACGATATTAACATCGGCACGCAGGTAAATAAGGTTATGATTCAGGCAGACTGGAAATATCGTAAAGATGTTGAGAGCATTAAAAAGCTTTATGTTCAAAGCTCTGACGGTAAAATGGTTCCGCTTGGCAGTTTGATTAATATTAAAACTATTCAGGCTCCGCGCAGTATGGATCGTTATAACCAGTATCCGAGCGCCTCAATCACGGCAATGGCAGCGCCTTCGGTCAGCAGCGGACAGGCAATGCAGGCAATGGAAGAGTTGGCGCATAAAGTTTTGCCTTCAGGTTACAGCTATGAATGGTCAGGTATGAGCTTGCAAGAAAAGAAAAACAGCGGACAGGTCGGCGGATTAATCGCTCTTGCCATTTTGTTCGGTTATTTGTTCTTGGTTGCTCAGTATGAAAGCTGGATGTTGCCGGTTTCGGTTTTAACCTCGGTTACGGTTGCTATGCTCGGCGCTTTTGTCGGTATGTTTGTGATGAGCATGTCGCTTAGCATTTACGCTCAACTCGGTTTGATTTTGCTGGTCGGTTTGGCAAGTAAAAACGCCATTTTGATTGTGGAATTTGCCCGCGATGAGCGTGCCAAAGGCGTATCAATTGATAAAGCGGCGGTTATCGGCACTAAAGAAAGGTTCCGTGCGGTATTAATGACGGCGTTTACCTTTATTTTGGGTGTGGTTCCGTTGATTGTTGCCACCGGTGCCGGCGCCGGAAGCCGTGTTGCCATCGGTGTGCCGGTATTTTACGGAATGCTTATCGGTACGGCCGGAGGCTTGATTGTCATTCCACTGTTGTATGTTTTGGTACAGACGATTACGGAAAAATACAGTAAGTAATATAAAAGGGTGGCTTTTGACAGCCACCCTTTTAATTTTTTTGGGAGCTAGCGTCTAGCGGGCATTTGCTGGCAACTTTTATCCTTAGTTGCGCAAGAGCTGGTGAAAAATTAAAAGAAACTTGTCCAACGCATTATAAACTGTATAAATAATTTTATATAAAGGAAAGTAAACATGCGAACAAAGAAGGCTATAAAATTTGGAATTACAGGGCTGACTGTTGTGGCAATGTTGTTATTTTTTGCTATGGATTGGGCGGTGGTTTATGATAGCAGTAGCTTAATTTTGTTTTTATATGCGTTTGTTATGTGCGCATGTTTACTTTCTGCGGCAAGCATATTGCTTAAGCCGGTACGAGCAGTCAGCATCTTGGTGTTGTTATTTTTGTTTGGTTTGTATATTGCGATGTATAATTTTATTCCTGAAATTGCGCGGGCGCACCGGATTGATGCTTGTTTGGACAACGGGAGCACATGGAATAATATGCAAAACCAATGCCGGTAAAGTTATTTTTTATAAATTAAAACTTCGCGGTTGGAATCCATTTTGTTTAATGACGCATTTAATTCTTCGTTTTGCGGAAAATCTTTGGTTTGAGTGAAAACTCTTAAATCAGATAAATACTGGGCGTAACGGTTGCGATAATCGGGCAGTCCGCTTTGCACAACAGCGTTCGGAGCTTTAACGATCGGTGTTGTTTTTGGCGTGGCAACGGGATTTTTAGCAACATCAGCCGGAGCGGTATTACTATCGGCTTCCGGTTCGGCAAATACGCTGTTGGCAGTTGTGGTTTCCGGTATATTTAACTCATCTTCAACCGGTTCAAAGGTAACGTTACCGCCGCTTGCTTCGCCGGTGCTTTGCGGCTGAGTTCCAGTTTGAGCAACCTCTTCCGTTGGCGCATAAATTGGAACAAAGCGCCCGTCAATAGCCTGATAGCGTATAATTTTTTGGCGAGGTTGTGTTTGAACGGCATTTTGCGCTTGGGTCTGATTTTGCTTATCTGCTGTGTTAGCGCGAACAGCAGATGGAAGACCTCGCTGAGGCACATTTATCGGCGGAAGTTTTTCAACCCTTTGCACCATGGCGTTTTGCGGAATAAAAAATTCAGAGTTATTGTTTCCGTAAGTTTGCGAAAAACCGGTATAAGCGGCGCCGGTTATGAGGATAAATGTTAAACAAAAAACGGTTTTTTTCATAATTTTAACTCTAAATTGAGAAATTAGCGATAATTTACATTCTGTCTCTTATACACATCTGACGCTGCCGACG
>CALETM010000170.1 GCA_937920765.1 uncultured Alphaproteobacteria bacterium
GTATATATTTTAAATAATAGCTTTTATTAGCGGATAAACCGGCTATAATATCCGTATTTAATTAAGGAGTTTACTTTGATTTTAGGATTAATTATTGCTACCGCCGCTTTTGCGGTTGATCAGTTAAGCAAATATTGCATAGCAAAAGTTTTTGCCGCCGATGCTGCTGTTAAGTCATTCGGAGCATATTTTAATATTGTGGAAGCGTGGAACACCGGCGTTAGCTTTTCAATGCTGAACAACGGCGGAGTTTGGGGCACGGTCTTGCTGTCAATTTTTGCTATCTGCGTGGTGTTGTTTTTGCTTTCATGGCTTAAAAATGAACAAAGCAAAACGGTTCAGGTTGCTTTGGGGCTGATTATCGGCGGGGCGCTCGGTAATGTAGCGGACCGCATTCGCTTTGGCGCCGTGTACGACTTTTTGGACTTTCATTACGGCACATGGCATTGGCCGGCCTTTAACGCGGCCGACAGCTTTATTTGCATTGGCGCTTTCTTGATTATTTTACACAGTCTTTTAACTCGTAAAAAGCACTCATTAAAGGAGATTGTTAAATGAAAAAATTGTTAGGTTTAATGTTGGCGTTGTCTTTTGCATTGTGCGCCTGCGGTTTAACCAAAGAAAAATTGGGCTTAAAGCGCAGCACTCCGGACGCCTCGCAGGTTGAAGTGCGGCAGCCGCTTGATTTACCGCCTGATTTTTCTAATCTGCCGGACTAGTAAACTTTAAGGTAAAAGATGAATAAAGTTATTAAACTTGTTGTTTTGCTGTTGTTTTTGTTTTGTTTTAATGCTAAAGCAAAAGTGCTTGATGCTGAAACTTTCACCTTAAAAAACGGCTTACAGGTTGTGATTATTCCTAACCATAAAGCTCCGATAATAAAGCAAATGCTTTGGTATAAAGTCGGCAGCATTGATGAACTTGCCGGAAAAGGCGGCATAGCTCATTTACTTGAGCACTTAATGTTTAGAGGCACGCTTAAGGTGCCGAATTCGGCATTTAATGACATTATTGCGCAAAACGGCGGCGACGCTAACGCTTTTACCTCGCATGATTTTACCGCTTATCATGAATTTGTTGATATCAGCAGGCTTGAAGTGGCGCTTGCTCTTGAAGCCGACCGTATGGCTAATTTGCAAATTAGTGATGATGCGTTTGATAAAGAGCGTAAAATTGTTTTTCAAGAACGCCAGCAGCGGGTAACAAACAGCCCGACGGCTCGTTTTTCCGAGCTTTTGGAACGTACATTGTGGCAAGACTATCCGTATGCTCGTCCCGTTACCGGAACTGAGGCCGAAATTATGAATTTGAGCAAATCAGACGCCGAAGCTTTTTATCAGCGCCATTACACGCCTGATAATGCGGTTTTGGTGCTTGCCGGCGACATTGATTACCACACGGCTTACAGGCTTTCTAAAAAATATTTCGGCAAAATTAAAAAACAGCGCGGTATGCCGACTGCCAAACCGATATTTTCGCGTTGGTCGGAAAAAAATGTTTATCGGGTTGAAACTATTATGCCGGAAATTAAATCGCCGCGAGTGGTTCGCAAATATGTGGTTTCGTCTTTAACTGAAAATGAAAAAAACGCCTATGCCTTAATGTTGTTTGCCAAATATTTAGGCGAGGGCGATAACTCATATATGAATAAACAACTGGTATTAACCGGCAAGGCTGCCGCCGCGTCTGCATTATATGACGCCCTAAATCGCGGTGCCGGTACTTTTGCATTAAGTTTGTTTCCGGCTCAAAGCACAACGGTTCAACAAGCTGAAAGCATTATCAACACGATTGTTGAAAATGCCCTAAATACATTGACTGAAGATGTGTTGCAAGCTGAAAAACAAAAGCTTACTGCCGGTTTGGTCTATATTCGTGATAATCCTGAAGACGCGGCTATGCTTGCCGGACAAATGGTTGCGCTTGATTTGGAACTTGATAAAATTGAGGCTTATGAAGATAGCATCAATGCCGTAACGCTTGCTGATGTTAAAGCGGCGGTAAATGCCATGCTTTCCGATTCAACATATATCACCGGATTGTTGCTGCCTGAAAAAAAAATTAATAAGGAGGGGGAATAATGCGCCGCCGCACATATTATCATCGCAGTTTATTCAGCGGCTGGTCCAAATGGCTGTTACTGGTATTTGTTGTTGCGGCAATTTTTTACGGCTGGCTGCAATATTCGGCTCGTCAAACTTTTGATGTCAAAAAAATAGTTGCCGGTTCAATTTTAAAAACTAAAACTTTTGAAAAAATGCCAACGGAAATCATCTCAGCGTCGGGTATAAAAATTTGGCTTATGGAAGATAACACTAATCCGATTATAAGCATAAGTTTTATGTTTAAGCGCGCCGGTCGAGCCTATGATGCCGATGGTAAAAGCGGAACAGCGGTTTTAGCCTCTGAATTGCTTAATTTCGGCGGAGCAGATTTTTCGCGTGCCGATTTTCAAGAAACAATGGAGCTTAACGGAATCAATTTAGATTTTACGGCCGGACTTGAAAATTTATCCGGACAGTTGGTAACGCCTGCCGACAATTTGCGCACAGCGGCAAAATTATTGCGCGCGGTTTTGCACACGCCGCATTTTGCCGAAGCTGATTTACAGTTATCAAAAGCGGCGCTGCTTGAAGCCTTAAAAATTCAAGAAGAAAACCCTGAAAAAGTGCTTGGCGTAGCTTTTTCGACCGAAGTATTCGGCACTCACCCGTATGCCGACAATCCGCTTGGTAAAGCAGATGATATCAATTCCATAACGTCGGCCGATTTAAAGCAATTTGCCGCCAATCATTTTGCCAAAGACAATTTAATCATCGGTATTGCCGGCGATATATCTGCCGAAAAAGCCAAAGAAACCGTCGATTTTATTTTTGACGGTTTGCCCGAGCAGTCGCAAACTGCCGAGTTGCCGGCGCCGGAGCTTAATTTGCAGCCGCATAATAAACATATTGAGCGCCACACCGCGCAAATTATCAGCGATTTTGCCATACGCGGCACCTCGCGCCTTGATGCCGATTTTTATCCGCTTTATATTGCCAATTACATTTTCGGCGGTTCCGGTTTAACTTCTCGTTTATCAATAAGCGCGCGTGAAAAAGAGGGTTTAACTTACGGGATTTATACTTATCTTTCGCCGGAAGAAAAAGCGCCTCTTTTGTTGGGGCAGTTTTCTTCTACCCCTGAAAATTATGCGTTAATGCAAAAAATTATGCAAAAAGAATGGAAAAAATTTGCTAAAAAAGGCGCAACTGCGGCAGAACTTGAGTCGGCTCGCAGTTATTTGCTGGCCTCATACAATTTGCGCTTTGCCTCAATCGGCGGAATTTCAGATATGTTGGTTGCAATGCAGCGCTATGGCTTGGGTCGCGACTTTTTGCAAAAACGCAATGATTATATCCGCGCGGTAACGCTTGATGAAGTTAATGCCGTGGCGGCAAAATATTTTGGTACTTTGCCGGTGGAGGTATCTATCGGTAATTTAGTTGAACTTGAAGGAGTAAAATAATGTTCGGATTTAATAATGCTAACAAAACCAAAGCATGGAAAAAACTTGAGGGCGAATATAAGCGCATTAAAAAAACGGAAATGCGCGAACTTTTTGCTAAAGACGCTAAACGGGCGGAAAAATATACCATTCAGCTGAATGACTTAATTTTAGATTATTCTAAAAACCGCTTTGATGACAAAGTTTTAGACAGCTTGTTTGCATTAGCTAAAGAACGCCGCCTTTCTGAAAAAATTACTGAAATGTTCTCCGGTGAAAAAATTAACAACACCGAAAATCGCTCGGTTTTGCATATTGCGTTGCGTAATCGTTCAAACCGCAAAATTTTAAGCGACGGTCAAGATGTTATGCCGCAAATTAATGAAGTTTTAGCAAAAATGAAAAAGTTTTCCGATGCGGTTCGTTTTGGTGAATTTAAGGGCTATACCGGCAAAAAACTCACTAATATTGTAAATATCGGCATCGGCGGCTCCGATTTGGGACCGGTTATGGTATGCGAGGCATTGCGCCGTTATTGGGCTAAAGACATTAACTGCTATTTTATTTCCAATATTGATGGTACCGCCTGCGCTGAAGTTTTAAATAAGTTAGACCCCGAAACCACTTTATTTATTGTGGCTTCCAAAACTTTTACCACTATTGAAACCTTAACCAATGCCCGAACCTGCCGCAAATGGTTGGTAAACGCGCTTGGCGAACATGCGGTTGACAAGCACTTTGTAGCCCTTTCCACCAACAAAGAAGAAGTTGTTAAATTCGGTATTAATCCGGATAATATGTTTGCTTTCTGGAGCTTTGTCGGCGGTCGTTATTCATTGTGGTCAGCCATCGGCTTAATTATTTGTATTGCCGTCGGCTTTGAAAATTTTGAAAAGCTGTTAGATGGCGCCTATGCTATGGACGAGCATTTCCGCACTGCCGAGCCTGAAAAAAATCTGCCGGTTATTTTGGGCTTGCTTGGCGTTTGGTACAATAACTTTTTCAATGTTCATCGCTATGCGGTTGTTCCTTATGACCAATATTTACAATATCTGCCGGCTTATTTGCAACAGCTTGATATGGAAAGCAACGGCAAATCGGTTGACCGCAACAACAACTTTGTAAAATATGCCACCGGACCGGTATTGTTCGGCGGTGCCGGCACCAATGTTCAGCACTCGTTTTTCCAACTTTTGCACCAAGGGACTGAGATGGTTCCGGTTGACTTTATTGTACCGGCAATTTCACACAATGAAATCGGCAACCATCACCAAATTTTGCTCTCTAATGTGTTGGCGCAGGGCGAGGCTTTAATGAAGGGCAAAACCATGGCCGAGGCGGCGGAAGAACTCCGTAAAGCCGGTAAAACCAAAGAAGAGGCTGAGTTCTTGAAAAAATATAAAAGCTTTAGCGGCAACCGCCCGTCTAACACCATGTTGCTCAAAAAGATTGATCCGTTCTCACTCGGTATGTTGATTGCGCTTTATGAACACAAAGTTTTTGTTCAGGGCGTAATTTGGAACATTAACTCGTTTGACCAAATGGGCGTTGAACTTGGCAAACAGCTTGCGCTTAAAATTTTGCCGGAGCTTGAAGGCAATGTTCACGGCTCCGAGCACGATTCTTCAACTTTGTCATTGATTAAAACCGTTAAAAAGCTGAGAAAATAATATGCCGATTCGGATTTTACCTGATAACTTAATCAACCAGATTGCCGCCGGTGAAGTGGTGGAACGCCCCGCATCCGTGGTAAAAGAACTGGTTGAAAACGCCATTGACGCCGGCGCCAATAAAATTGAGGTGTCGTTAATCGGCGGAGGTAAAAATCTGATTGTGGTTGCCGATAACGGCAAAGGCATGGATAAAGGCGAACTTAATTTGGCGGTTGAGCGGCACGCCACCTCTAAGCTGCCGGATGATGACTTGTTCAACATCAAGCATTTAGGATTCAGAGGCGAGGCGCTGCCTTCAATCGCCGCGGTTGCCCGTATGAGCATAACCACGCGCACTAAAGACGCTGAAAACGCTTGGAAGTGCGAAATTAACGGCGGACATAAGTCTGAAATTATGCCGGCGGCGCATACGCAAGGCACCCGCATCGAGGTGCGCGATTTGTTTTACGCGGTTCCGGCCAGATTAAAGTTTTTGAAAGCCGACGCCTCCGAGGCGGCGCAGTGTATTGATATTGTTAATCGCATTGCCATGGCTAATCCGCACATATCTTTTTATTTGTATAGCGACGATAAAAAGAAAATAGCGCTTAACGCCTGTCAGGGCGAGCTGTTTGATGCCCGTCTTAAACGCTTGAGCGAGGTTATGGGCAAAGAATTTGCCGAAAATTCGCTTTTGATTGACGCCTCGCGCGATGATGTGCGCATCAGCGGTTATGTCAGCCTGCCTACTTTGAACAAGGCTAACTCGTTGTCGCAATATTTGTTTGTAAACAGCCGTCCGGTGCGTGATAAACTGTTGCTTGGCGCTATTAAAGGCGCTTACCAAGATGTGCTTGCGTCTAACCGCTATCCGTTATGCGCGCTGTTTATTGATGTTAATCCGGCTTATGTTGATGTAAATGTGCATCCGGCTAAAGCGGAAGTCCGTTTTTATGACGCCGCAACCGTGCGCGGACTTTTGGTCGGTTCAATCAGGCATGCGTTGTCGTTGGGTGATAAAGCAACCGCCAATACTTTGAATTTGGCTGAATTTGTACATGACAATATTCCTGATTTTGCCGCTCAACCTTACACTCAACCCTATACAACTCCGCAAGATGCGGTTTTGCCTACCGGTATGCCGGAAACGGTTAATTTAGCGGAAGAAACCCGTTCAATTCCGATGTCGTCATTTTCCGCTCCGCTGCCGCGGCGCGCGCAGGCCGATTTGCCTGATTTGGCAGGGTTTTATTCGCTTAAAGTTGAAGATGCTCCTGAACCGCAAAACATTAACGCAGATGAAATCGGTCCGTTGGGCTTAGCTAAAGCGCAGTTTCATGACACTTACATTATCTCGCAAACGGTTGACAGTATTATCATCATTGATCAACACGCGGCGCACGAGCGTATAGTAATGGAGAAACTTAAAGCCGATTTGGCGGCAGAGCACAAAGTGGTAACTCAAATGCTGCTTATTCCGGAGATTATTGATTTAAGCTATTCTGAAAAAGAAAAAATTATCTCGCAAGCCGATAATTTGGCTAAGTTGGGGCTGATTGTGGAAGAGTTTGGTCCGCAGGCGGTGATTGTCCGTGAAATTCCGGCGCTTATTTCCGGCGCTGATATTCGCAAGCTGATATGCGATTTGGCGGCTGAAATTGCCGAATGGGGCGGCGAGTTTTCTTTAACCGACAAATTGCATCATATTTGCGCCACCATAGCCTGTCATGGTTCGGTCAGAGCCGGCCGGCGCTTAAACGTTGATGAAATGAACCGCTTGCTGCGCGATATGGAGCATACCGAACACTCCGGACAGTGCAACCATGGACGTCCGACTTATGTTGAGCTGAAACTTTCCGATATTGAAAAACTGTTTGCCCGCCGCTAATTGCCCGCATTGTTGAAATATATTAAACCGTTCTTATTTATTTGCTTGAAGTTTAATCTTTGACAAAGGAGAGCAAGCATGGGAACACTGTTAAAATATTTGTTATACGCGCTGATTATCGTAATTATTTATTTGCTTGGCGTTGGGTTTTATAACGGAACTTTCAATAAAGATTCTACCGTCGGCGAGGTTACTTCCGATGTTACCGCGCAAACCAAACAAATGATTAAAGACGGTTACGATAAAACCAAAGATGTTGTTACTGATAAGTTTTCAGATGATGATTCGGAAACTGCAGAAACCGGCGGTTTTGTCGCCGAGTAAAATCAATGTCGATTTTATTAACTTTTGTGCCTTAAAATCAATTTTAAGGCATTTTTTTTGCCCGTACAGAAGAAAATGCCGTTTTTTGTTGGGCATAAAACTTAAAAATTGCTTTGGGAAAACCGATAATTTTGCTACTATCTCTTCCAGATTGTAAATTTAATTGTAACGATAAGGATAAGTCTATGGAAGAAAATGAAATTACCGCAGCTCCGACAGCCGCTGAAAACATTACTCCGACCATGATTAGCGAGGAAATGCGCCGTTCGTATCTTGATTATGCAATGAGCGTTATTGTTTCGCGTGCGCTGCCTGATGTGCGCGATGGTCTTAAACCGGTGCACCGCCGTATTATTTACGCTATGTATGAAAACGGCTATGACTGCACTAAACCGTATCGTAAATCGGCGCGTATCGTCGGTGAAGTTCTCGGTAAATATCACCCGCATGGCGATAGCTCGGTTTATGAGGCTATGGTGCGTATGGCGCAGCCGTTCTCAATGCGTTTGCCGCTAGTTGACGGACAAGGTAACTTTGGTTCAATGGACGGTGACGGCGCCGCCGCCATGCGTTATACTGAAGCTCGCTTGGCAAAAGTTGCCCATAAACTTATTGAAGATATTGAATATGATACCGTTGACTTTATGCCTAACTATGATGAAAGCGTGCAAGAGCCGACCGTTTTGCCGGCGCGCTTCCCTAACTTGTTGGTAAACGGCTCTAACGGTATTGCCGTCGGTATGGCAACCAATATGCCGCCGCACAACCTTGGCGAAGTTATTGACGCTTGCTGCGCTTATATTGACAATCCGGATATTTCCGCCGATGACTTGATTAATATTGTTCCGGGGCCTGATTTTCCGACCGGCGGTCTTATTTTAGGGCAGGGCGGCGCCAAATCGGCTTATTTAACCGGTCGTGGTTCAGTTATGATGCGCGCTAAATGCACCATTGAAGAAATCCGCAAAGACAAAGAAGCGATTATCGTTCATGAAATTCCGTATCAGGTTAATAAAGCCGCGTTGGTTACCCGTATTGCCGAGCTTGTTAAAGATAAAAAAGTTGATGGTATCTCAGATATTCGTGATGAATCAGACCGTCAAGGCGTGCGCGTGGTTATTGAAATTAAAAAAGATTTTCAGGCCGATGTTGTATTAAATCAGCTTTATAAATACACTCCGCTGCAAACCAGTTTCGGTATGAATATGTTGGCGATTAACCACGGACGCCCGATGATGATGACCTTAAAAGATATTATCGCCGCCTTTATTGAGTTTCGTGAAGAAGT
>CALETM010000171.1 GCA_937920765.1 uncultured Alphaproteobacteria bacterium
TCTACACCTCTCTATTCGTCGGCAGCGTCAGATGTGTATAAGAGACAGTATTAATACAACTTATACACACCCCGGACTCGTAAATATTGCAAAAAAAAAACGCGAGTTAAAATCTTCTTAAGACTAACTTTTTGAGGAGATTTTTTATCATGAAATCAAATTTTAGCCGCTTTTTACACCATATTACGTCACCATCAGGCGTAAGCATGGGATTAAACGTAAAAAAAGCCTGACTTAAATTAATAAGTCAGGCTTTTGTTAATTTACAGGCAAGCGCTAAATGCACTTGTAATATCCGCCGCAGCTGTTACGGCTGGCTCGCATACCGGCATTGGTGCATTCTGCACGAGTGTAGTTATATTCCGGTTGGCAGCAGTTTTTGTAATATGAACGGCTGTACGGGCACTCTCCTCTTAAAACCATTCCCTGCGCGCATGAAGTGTTGGTATAACCTTCATTGCGGCAACGAGATTCCGGAGTTTGCGCGTTGTTATTAGAGCCGCCGCCACCGACACTGCTGGGCGAGCTTGGCAAAAACGTAACGCCGGCACAAGCCGCGCCGCAAATACCGCATACCAAAACAGCAACCAGAGCCATAAGCTTTAAATTTTTCATCAATTACATCTCCTTTTTATAAAACTATATTAAGTGTAACGCATTCAATATTAAAATGCAAGTTTTTGCTTAAATATCAACCGATAACTTCACGTCTGCCGACATGATCGGCGGCGGAAACTATGCCCTCTTCTTCCATACGATCAATTAATGCCGCCGCGCGGTTGTAGCCGATGCGCAACTTGCGTTGAATATAGCTGGTTGAAGCTTTTTTATCATTGCGGACAATCGCCAAAGCCTGCGAATACAAGTCTTCATCGCTGCCGCCCATCGCGGTGTTATCAAACACGGCGCCGCCTCCGTTTTTGGTATCAAGTTCGCCTTCGGTCACCGCCTCAACATATTCAGGCGCGCGCTGTTGTTTTAAGAAATTAACAACCGCCTCAACCTCGCTGTCTTTAACAAAGCTGCCATGAACGCGCAGCGGGCGCAAACCTGCCGGCATATAAAGCATATCGCCCATACCAAGCAGCTGTTCGGCGCCCTGCTCGCCTAAAATGGTGCGGCTGTCGATTTTAGAAGTAACCTGAAAGCTGATGCGGCTCGGAAAGTTGGCTTTAATGGTACCGGTGATAACATCAACCGACGGACGCTGGGTAGACATAATTAAGTGCAAGCCGGCGGCGCGAGCCATTTGCGCCAAGCGCTGAATAGCAGCCTCAACTTCTTTGCCGGCAACCAGCATTAAATCGGCCATTTCATCAACCACAATCACAATATACGGCAGCGGAGTAGTGTCAAATTCTTGTTCTTCATAAATCGGCGCGCCGGTTTCAGGGTCAAAACCGACCTGAATGGTGCGGGTTAATTTTTCGCCGCTTTCTTTAAGCTCTTTCAGCTTTTGATTATAACCGGCAATGTTGCGCACATTAAGCTGCGCCATTTTGCGGTAGCGCTCTTCCATTTCGCGCACTGCCCATTTAAGACCGATAACGGCCTTAGCAGGGTCGGTAATAACCGGTGTCAGCAAATGAGGAATACCGTTATACATTGAAAACTCAAGCATTTTCGGGTCAATCATAATCAGTTTGCATTCTTCAGGGCGCATACGATACAAAAGCGATAAAATCATTGAGTTTACGCCCACCGACTTACCGGAACCGGTAGTACCCGCAACCAGCAAGTGCGGCATTTTGGCCAAATCGGCGTAAGTGTTTTTACCGCCGATATCCTTACCAAGCACAATATTTAAGGTATTTTTGCTGTTTTTGAACTCATCATCAGAAAGTAAATCTTTGAGCCATACGGTTTCACGCTTAGCATTAGGCATTTCAATACCGATGGTATCAGACCCCGGAACCACCGCAATACGCACCGAAACGGCTTTCATGGAGCGGGCAATATCATCGGCAAGCCCGATAACGCGTGCGGTTTTAGTGCCTGCCTTGGGGCGGAGTTCATACAAAGTTACCACCGGTCCGGGGCGAACATTAACAATCTGCCCGTCAACCCCGAATTCTTGCAGCACATTTTCCAAATTGTGGGCAATTGCCTCAAGCTCTTTTTTGCTGACTTCATTGCCGCCTTTATCTTTAGGACGTGAAAGCAAGTTGATATCCGGATAACAATAACCGTCGTCTTTTTTGGGCTTAACAACTGCCGGAGCTGATTTTTTAGGCTCTTCCGGCGCTTTTTTCGGCGCAACAATTTTAGGAGCGGACGCAACTTCGGCTTTAGCCGCAACCGCCGGCTTTAAGGTCGGCTCACGATACAAAAGCTGTTCATCTTCAGGCTCGCTGTGCGGTTTGGCAAAAAGTTGGCGCAAAAACTTAAAGCCGCCGGCAAAACCTTTGGCAATATACTTAACAAATACCGCAATGCCGGCTCCGGCATAGCGCAGGCATTTGTACCAATCTTTGAAGGTGATGCCCAACACCAAATTAAGCGCCATAATACTAACTACAAACAGCGCCGCCGCCAAAATATATTTAGCATACGGCAGACCGGCGGCGCTTAAATTGGTTTGCAACCATGCCGCCGCGCGATGCGCCGGTTTGCCGCCTAAGCCATAACTGCCAAAACGATAATAGCAAACTAAGTTAAGCAAAGTTGATGTGCTGCAAACGCCGACTACAAACGCCAGCAAGCGGACTTTAAATTCTTCAACCGCACCATAGCGGAGCAGATGATAACCCCAAATGAAAAATCCGAGCAAAAACAGCGGCAAAGCCACACCGAACGCAAACAAAACCGCTTCCGCCAAATTGGCGCCGAATCCGCCAAGCAGATTAAGCGGCACATTGCCGTTGCTATGGTTAAACGTGGGGTCGTCTTGATGATAGGTAGTAAGCGCCATATAAACCGCCAAAGCCGCCATTATCAGCAGCAACCCGCCGAATTTGCGCATAAATAATCTGAACTTGCCGATAGTTTTTTTCTTTGTTTTTTTTGCCATTTTAACCTTTGTCCTAAAATTCAGAGTTTAAAATTTTTAAGTTCTTCCAAACTAACATTAACGTCGCGCCCGATGCAAAATGAAGGGTCTAACTTTAAGCCGGCAATATTTGAGGCTTTAAACGACTGATAGCGCATTAAAGTTGGAATTTTAACATCGTTTTTGTTCATTTGCTCATACATATCGCGCACTTTTTCGACCGTTTTTTGGCGAGAAGGATAATCATATTGCGGGCGGCAGAGGGTTAAAACATCGGTTATCCCTTGCGAGAGCAAACCTTTTTGCATTAAATAGAGCAACAAACTTTTGTCTTTGTCATCTTCCGGAATAGGAAACAACTTTTTAATTTCTTCCCGATTGAGCATAAAAGTTGAAAGGCAGATATCCGATTCTTTGCCGAAATTAAGCAAATTAACTTTCGGCTCAATGTGGCAGCAGCCCACCGGCAGCAAATTGGCCTTGTCATCGGCAAAAGCGTATCCGGTATGGCTCAAAATGGCGTTATAGCGAATCATAAACGCAACCTGCCGGCTGATTTTGTCTTTAACCCAAAAATTTTCAGGCTCCAAAATAGCAATGTAATCGCCTTCAGCTTTTGAAATGGCAAAACTGTACGAATCGGTATAACCTTTACGCTGTTTGTTTAAACAGAGCTTAACTTTGTTGTTGCGCTGGCGGTATTTTTGCAGCAGAGCGGCGGTTTTATCGGTGGACGCGTCATTAATAATAATCCACTCCATATTTTCATAATCTTGATAGGCGAATGACTTAAACGCCGTGGTTAAAAAGCGCGCGCAATTATGGGCAACCGTAATTACCGATACTTTTTTATTATGAAACATTTTGCCTCCTTATATTTATACAGAATTAAACGCCGCCGGCGGATAAAACTTGACTTTTAAATAAAGTAAACCTAAATTCCCAATAAATAATTAATAAACGAGGTTTTTAGAGATGAAATACGCTTTTGTTTTTCCGGGGCAAGGCTCGCAGTTTGTGGGCATGGGCAAAGAATTGGCCGATAATTTTGCATCGGCGCGTGAAGTTTTTGCCGAAGTTGACGAAGCCTTAAAACAAAATTTATTTAAGCTGATGATAAACGGACCGGAAAGCGAATTAATGCTTACTGCCAACACGCAGCCGGCATTAATGGCTCATTCTATGGCCGTGGTAAGAGTTTTGGAAAAAGAATTCGGAATTAAGCTTAAAGATAAAGCCGCTTTTGTGGCCGGCCACTCGCTCGGAGAATATTCCGCAGCCTGCGCCGCCGGTGTTTTTTCATTGGAAGACACCGCCAAACTGCTCCGCATCAGAGGCGATGCCATGCAAAAGGCCGTTCCGGTCGGGGTTGGCGGTATGGCCGCGGTTTTAGGCGTTTCATTTAAGGATATTGACGCGTTGGTTGAAGCCTGCAACGATGAAAACAATTTGTGCGTTGCCGCCAATGATAATTCCGATGGACAGGTTGTGCTTTCAGGGCATATGGCAGCTATTGACAAAGCGGTTGAAATTGCCGCCGAATTCGGGGCCAAACGCTGCATTAAACTGCCGGTCAGCGCGCCTTTTCACAGCCCGTTAATGCAGCCGGCGGCTGAAGCTATGGCGCGGGCTTTTATGGACGTTGAAAGTCATGACGCGGAAATTCCGCTGATTGCAAACATTTCAGCAGCTCCGGTTACAAATCATAAACAAATAATTAAAAACCTGATTGAGCAGGTTACCGGAACAGTTAAGTGGCGCGAAACCGTGCTGTTTTTGAAAGAACAAAGCGTTACCGATGTTATTGAACTCGGCGCCGGCAAGGTTCTTTCAGGTATTGTCAAAAGAAGTGACAAAGAACTTAATGCCGCCTCGGTCGGTTCTGTGGCTGAAATTGAAGAACTGGCAAAAAATTTATAACTTTTAGCAAAGGATTAAAATATGTTTAGATTAGATGGAAAAGTTGCTTTAATTACCGGTGCTTCCGGCGGATTAGGAAATAAAATCGCCCGCACTTTGCACGCTCAAGGCGCAACTTTGGCTTTAACCGATATGCGCCCTGAAGGTATGGAACAGCTTAAAGCCGAATTAGGCAGCAATGTTGAGTGTTTTGTTGCCAACCTTTCCAAAGCGGAAGAAATCAGCAACTTAATTAAAGCTGTTGAAGAAAAATTCGGCAAAGTTGACATTTTAATTAACAACGCCGGCTTAACCCGCGACAATTTGTTTATGCGTATGAGCGATGAAGATTGGCAGTTGGTGCTTGATGTAAACTTAACCGCGGGCTTTAAACTTGCCAAAGCCGCCATTCGCGGTATGATGAAAAGAAGATACGGCCGCATTGTGGGCATTGCTTCAGTGGTCGGCGTTATGGGCAATGCCGGACAGGCTAACTATTCTGCCTCAAAAGCAGGTATGATTGCCATGAACAAATGCTTGGCGCAAGAGGTCGGCTCACGCGGCATTACCGTAAACTCGGTTGCTCCCGGATTTATACGCACGCCGATGACCGATGTTTTGCCTGACGATGTTAAAGCCGCTTTGCTTAACAAAATTCCGGAAGCCAAACTCGGAGAGGCTCAGGATATTGCCAACGCGGTTGCCTTTTTGGTTTCAGACGAGGCGCAATACATCACCGGTCAAACCCTGCATGTAAACGGCGGTATGGCTATGATTTAAGCCTTTAATATTTTTGGCGAAAACTCCGGCAGAAAAAAGCAAAATCTTGCATAATTTTCGCCGGAGTTTTTTTGTTTTATTGCCTGTTTTCAGTGCGCAACGGTATTATTTAAGCGTAAATATTCGGCTTGCCTTTATTGACAAAAAAATCACTTTTCTTGCATTTTCCCTCTTGTTTTTTTTAGCTTTTTATGCTAGATTAATATTGAAAAATAAGGATTGTGTATGCTATTTGGTTTAATTATTGGAAAATTGAAAAGATTTTTCATTTACTTTAGTGTGCTTAGTTTTTTGTTTTTCAAGTTAAAATTCATTGATAATAAAAAATAAAAAATAAAATATTATGGCAAAGAAAATTTTCGTAGCATTCGTTGCTGCAATGGTAATGGTTGTTGTATCTGCTTCATGCACCAAGGAAAGCTCTTTCCTTGGTATGGAAACAGCAGTGTCTACCAAGACACCTACCACAACATCAAAGGTGTCAACAAAATTCGAAAACTCCAGAATCTTCACCGCAAAGTTTGACACAACAGCTAACAAGCTGTTCACAATCGAACAGAGCGTTGAAGTTGAGAAGAATGCGTACAAAGATAACGAGCAGACTTCAGGCGAAAGCTTGAAGAAAGCCCTTGATTTGAATGTTATCTTCAGCGTCAATCCCGTAAAGGTAGATGTTGCTGAAGAAGCTCTTCTTTCTGAAGTTTCATTGCTTGCTACTAACAGTTCTGAGGTTGCTGCTAACACAGTTGCCAAGGATTCTGTTATCAACTACAGCCAGAGCTACTCATTTGGTTTTAACGCCGGTGAGAATGTAAAGGCTGAAGCTGCATGGCAGGCATTTGTGGTAGAGAATACAACAATCTCTGCCGGTGTTGTTAAGAGCGTATCTTTTGCGAAAGCAGAGGTTGCCCGTGTATATAATCTTTCAGAGACCGTTAAGGCCGCTGACGTAAACCTCTTCTTTAATGTTGAGGTTAGCGTTGAAGAGCACAAAGACAACTACATTGTCCGCGTTCCTCTTCAGAGACTTTATACAAACAACACTCTCCCTACCCCTCCGGTAGAAGAAGTTAAATCCGAAGTTAAAGTTGAGAACACCTCTTACGAGGCTGAGTTCAAAACCGCTACTTTGGCTCTCAATACCGTTCGTCAGAATGTTTCCGGCGAGCTCGTTACCTATCTTGTAAAAGAGAGCGGCAGCGAAAAAATTGCAGAGAACAACTTCCGCCGTAGCCTCAATCTTGAGGCTCTGTTTACCGCTCCTTCAAGGACGATGGTAAACAGCGAGGCAGCGCTCAAGAACGTTAAAGTTTTGTCTTCATCTCACGATGGCGACAAAACCAGCGTTAATACAGAAGGACGTTTTGCTACCACCTCACGCTCACAGAACTTTAACTTTAAGTTCAATGAAAATGAGCAGGTAGCAGTCGCTTCCGAGTACGAATATCTCGCCTATGGTGATACAATGTTCGTATATAGCAGCATTAAGACAATCTCATACGCCAAGTGTGAGGTTGCTGAAAATGCCGCTAAATCCAGCGACGAGCTCAAGGTCGTTGATGTAACACTTTACTTCAATGTAGAGGTTGCAAAAAATGACCCTGAGGCTAGAACAAAGGCCGCGTCTGAAGTTTCAACTTACACCGTTGCCGTTCCTTACGAGCGCGCAATGAAGGTTGAAAAACCATCAGAGCCTGAGCAGCCAACACAGCCTGAAGAGCCAGCAAAACCGATTGACAGAGTACTCCCTGAAAATTGGGGTTCCATTATCGGCGCCGGCATTTCAGCAGTTCCCGCAGATCAGGTAAACGGACAGTATGGGCAGAAATGCCTTACCATCCGCACTGACAAAGGAGCTGTTGCTGTTACATTTGCTATGGCAAACGAGGCACCAGAAGTATCAAGCATCCTTTCAGGATACTTCGTCGAAGGTAACTTTGGCGCTGAGTATAACTCAGGTTACTTCACCACCAACGCCAACCGCGGAACTTACGCAGTAGGTAGATGGGCGCCGGCTATTGCTAAAGATTTGACTGACAGAATTGCTTACTACAAGGATAACACCTGTGTTCGCAACGTTAGAAACACATCTTTGACAATCTGGAACTGGAGAGATGGTAATCTTTCAACGGTTGTTGATGGTTATGGTTTCTCTGTAGATTCAAACAGCATGCTTACCATTACCTATAACGGCAAGGTGGTTATGCAGCTTCGCTAGTTGCGATTTTTTGATTTGCTGATATATATTTAATTTTTTGTTTGATATGTCAGTGAATTTAAAACTTAAAAAAACAAAAGAATAAGTCGGCGGCGGGTAAAAAATTATTATCCACCCGTTGCCAATAAAACTAAAGAAAAATGAAAAAGGTTTTTATATTTGCCGCAATGATAATGATGACAATGTCTGCATCTGCACAGTCTTTCAACATGAAGCGAACCAGCAATGGTGATGCTTCGTTGAAAAATTACGAAAGACAGAGACTCGAATCCCTTCCATATATCCAAGCCTATCAGACATCGGACGGAGTGATTCTGAAGTCTGCAGACGCAACCGGCTGGGGCGTTGAGCTCTTCGGCGGAGGAGATTACTCTCTGAGAGCCGATTACTTCACCCCACGAGGTGGGCTCAATGTTCGATATGATGGCAAGAAGACCTCATACCGCCTCGGTGCTTCCGTAATCAATCGTGAGTACAACGAGGAGGCAGAAACTGCTGAGCAGAGGTACCTTGCGTACTCTGCGCTTGCCGGCGTTAATGTCAATCTCTTCACATCCAAAAACCGCGTGCATGTGCTTGCACTGTATGCGGAAGGAGGGTATCTCTTCGGAAAACACACCTACAAGGTGGGAGAGGAAGAGAATGACAGTGAGATCATTGTCAAAAGGGTGCGCCATAATGGCTCAGGCATCACCTATGGTGGAGGAATTGAGTACAGGGCTCAGTTCTTTGCAAGCGGCAACGCTCTGACGTTCCGCGTAGGGTACCAAAATGCTCTGTCGACTTTTGTGAATAACACAAAGCGCGGCGGACTTGTTGGTATTCAGCTCGGGTGGAACTTCGGTATCGCCCGTAATAGAACTAGAGCGAAGTAAAAAAAAGCAGGTTAAAAGGACGACCTGTTAAAATATGTGTCCTAGAATTATTAATCACACGGTGCTCTCACGAGCACCGTTTTTTTGTTTTGCTACTTTGGTTGACCTGGACCATCGGGTCAAGCCCGATGGTGACGATATAAGGGGCGGACGCATCACCCACCCCCAATGGTGACAATATAGGGAAACGAGAGGCTTACTTCACTCATACTGTCACCCTCCGACTTGATCGGAGGGTCCAGGTGGAAAAATTTGCTACTTTAGTTGACCTGGACCATCGGGTCAAGCCCGATGGTGACAAAAATGGGGCGGACGCATCGCCCAACCTAGATGATGACAATATAAGGGCGGAATGCCAGTTCACGTTAAATAAAAGTGAAACTAGTATAGAATATTATTTATTGATTTCGTTATACAAATCATTCCAATCAGGATTATTTTTCTCAATTAAATCTTTTTTCCAGTTACGAAGGTATCTTTTTAAAGTTTTTTCTCTTTGAATAGCAGTAAGCTCGTCATCATATATTTCATAATAGACCAGCTTACTTAATTCATATCTGCTCGTAAATCCTTTTATAATTTTGTGTTTATGCTCATAAACACGGCGCACCAAATTATTGGTCACGCCAACATATAAAGTGCCATTTTTATCATTCGTCATTATGTAAACATACATTCGTTTCATAATATGAAAATAACTTAAAATGATATATTATGTCAAGATTTTGCCACAGCTGTGACAACCTCATAACATTATTCTCAGTCAAGAGATGATAGCCTATCCATTCTTTGTCACCCTCCGACTTGATCGGAGGGTCCAGGTGGAAAAATTTGCTACTTTAGTTGACCTGGACCATCGGGTCAAGCCCGATGGTGACAGAAAGGGGAAGAACGCATCGCCCAACCCCGATGGTGACAAAAATGGGGCGGACGCATCGCCCAACCTAGATGATGACAATA
>CALETM010000172.1 GCA_937920765.1 uncultured Alphaproteobacteria bacterium
CCACGGATATTTTTTTATTGCTTCTTCATTAAGCTCTTTGCACTTATCTTCAATGCGCTTTTCCAGCTCTGCCATAAAGGCTTTTTTATCCGTGCCTTTTTCCGCTTTCATCGGTTTTAAAAACTCAAATATCACCGTTCCGGGATATCGCAAAAATGAGGCTTTTCCCCAAAACAAACCGGTATTGAGCGCTACGGGAACAATTTCAACGTCCAAATTTTCAGCCACAAACAAAAACCCCGGTTTGTAACCTTTGGTCGTCCCCGGTTTGCAGCGTGTGCCTTCCGGAAAAATAATCACCGGACGGCCTGCCTGCATTTTTTTTGCCACTTCTTTAAGCATATTTTTCATTGCTGAAGAGCCGCCTTTGCGGTCAACCGGAACCATGCCGTAAAAATGTTGCGACCACCCGAAAAACGGAATGTAGGTCAGCTCTTTTTTCAAAACATAAGATGTTGTCGGCACGGCTTGCGTAAATGAATAGGTTTCCAGCGCCGATTCGTGCTTGCAAGCATACAACGCCGGCTTTTTCGCAATATTTTCCACTCCTCTGAACTCAATTTTTATACCGGCAAAAATCTTCAAAAAGAACAAGCACGCCGGCATAATGGTTTTATCCCACCAAAACATAGTGCATTTATGCGGCAAAAGCGCAACGAGCGGCGCCAAAATGCAGCCGAAAGCCAAAGTGCCGAAAAAAAAGATATTGGCAAATAAAGAGCGAATATAAATCATGCTAAATTCCTTCCGTTAATCTGATAAAAAACGATTTTATATACACAAAAATAAATTTGTTATATTCCATAGCCATCAAGTAAAAGCTTCCCCAACGCTTCCACCATTTATCCGAAACATTTTGCGAATACACGGGGTGGTAAACAATTTTAACATCGGGGTTGCGCGATAAAATTTCCTGTTCGCTACGCGGCATATGATAATACGAGGTAACAAGTCTGACCGACGCAACATTATTACGCCTTATATACTCGCTGACTTCAATACCGTTTTCAATAGTATTGGTCGCCTCATTGCCCAAAATCACATTTTGTCGGTTACGAGTAATTTCAACTTTGTTTTGCGCCTCTAATTGTTTAAGCGTCACATGCTCGCCCACCCCTGAAATTATCAGCAAATCGGCCAATCCGTCATTGTATAAGCGCATCGATTCGGCAACTCTGTTGCGTCCGCCGGTCAAAACCACAATTGCGTCAGTCGGCTGCGATGTATCAGTCGGATAATTGCGAATATATTGATGAAACGCTATAAATCCGCCCAGCCACATAATCAAAAAGGCCATACCGCAAGCAAAAGCAAAAAAATAAACCCGCCGCATTTACATAATCTTTCCTAATGTGCGTCTGACCGCATAATATGAAGTTACCATTGAAAGCAGTGCCGTCCAAATCGGTAACGAAGCCAAAGCCGACCAACCTGAAAATGACAAGCTGATATCACCAAGCAAGCCTTTATTCATACCTTCCGCCACATAATGTAACAGGGCAAACCCGCATAAAGCCAGAGCAATTCCTACCAAGCCGGCGCACAGACCGATATACAGTCCTCTTTTAGCATATTGGCGCGCAACATAATCGTCTTTAGCTCCCATAATGTGTAAAATTTCAATAATATCTTTATGAATACCCAAACTGGTGCAGGTAGCGTAAAAAATTGAAAATACGCATACCGTTAAAATCATCAGCAAAACCGTTAAGGCCAACATTTTCACCGATGAAGCCAGTTTAAGCAAGCGGTGCAGCCAAACCCGATGGTCATCTATTGAGGCATACGGAGCCGCTTCTTTCAAATCGGCCGCCGCCGCGACATAATCAAACCCCTGCTCCGATTCTAAGTACACTTCCAACAACTTCGGCAGCGGCAGGCTCTTAACATCAACCTGCGTACCAAGCCACGGGCTCATCAATTGCTGAAGCCGATTATCATTCATCAAGGTAACTTTTTTAACTCCCTGCCGATTTTCAAAAAAGGTAATTACCTTATTAACGCGCAAGTTAGCCTCTTGCTCGCTCAATTCTTCAGTTGCCGGCATAATTTGCACGGTTAGGCTTCCGCTGATGCTGCTGTTCCAGCTTTCGACCACCGAATTTATCAGCAAATACCCCGCCAGCGCCACTGAAAACAAAAATACAGTAATTGCCATGATAATTTCCAAAAACAAATTGGCTTTATCTTTTTTAAGCGGCAATTCCGAATGCGGACCGAGCATAATTTTACTGTTCATTATTAATTCTCCTTAATGCCGGAAAAATCTTTAAAGAATGATTTTCAAGATGAATCCGCGGATAATTATATTTGCTGATAAGCTCTTGGCTGTGCGTAGCAATCACTACCGTGGTGCCAAGGCGGTTAAGCTCAACAAAAAGCTTCATTAATTTAACCGCAATATCATCATCAACGTTACCGGTAGGTTCGTCGGCAAGCAAAATTTCCGGCCGGTTAATCACCGCCCGCGCAATGGCCACTCTTTGCTTTTCACCGCCGGAAAGCGTACTACAGATTTTGTTAATGCTTTTATCAAGCTCCACCCAATGTAGCAGCTCTTTAACCCGTTTGCCGATTTCAGATTCACTCATTCCGCGCACGCGCAAAGGAACCGCAACATTATCATAGGCGGTCATATGCTCTAAAAGCCTGAAGTCTTGAAAAACCACCCCGATGCGGCGGCGCATCAGAGCCATGGTATCGCGGTTGGCAAACCCGATATTGGTGCCGAAAACAGTAACCGTGCCGCGACTCGGCTTTTGCGCCAAATACATCATACTTAAAAGCGATGTTTTTCCCGCACCGCTTTTACCGGTTAAAAAATGAAATGATCCTTTTGCCAAACTGAGCTTTATATCGCTCAGCACTTCCGGATCCTGCCCATAGCGTATGCTCACGTTCTGCATATCAACTACCGGCTCATCAGCATAGCTTTTATCAACAGCCATAAAGCCTCCTTAAATTAATCCGCTATCAAGATATAACAATAATCCGTTTAATAAAATACTTTTTTTCTTTGATTTCTGTGTTTTTTGTGCATAATGTAAAAATAATTGGAGAAACTTTTAGTTACAGCCTGAGGAAAAATGTTAATAAAGTGTCCTAAATGCAATTCTGTATATGATTTGCCCGACAATTTAATTAAAGATGCCGGTTTAGCCATGCGCTGCGCCGAATGCGGTGAAATTTGGACTGCATATCCTGAAGACAGTCTGAAAAAAAACAAAAAAGAACCTGCGCAAAATATTAATAAAATTTTTGAACGCGTTTCCAAAGAAACTGAAAATTTGTTCAACGAGCCTGAAGTTAAAACCGTTGAAAAAATTAAAGTGGTAAACGTTACCAGCTACAAACACACGGTTAATTTTATTTTATTGTTTGTGGCTCTGTTTTCAATACTCGCGGCATTATATTATATGCGCTATGACATTGTGCGCATTTTTCCGCGCGCTGAAAGCTTGTATGATAAATTGCAGATTGAGAGTATTCCGTACGGGCGCAACTTAGAATTTAAGGACATTACCACACGCGAATTTTCTAAAGATAACATTGCCAAAATTGAAATTAACGGCGCCATTGCCAACACCGGTAAATATGTTACCAACATTCCGCCGATTAAAGTTGATATTTATGACAAACAAGGCAATGTGCTGTTAAACACCACTCACTACCTGCCGATTTTACGTTTAGAACCGGGGTATAATTTGTTGTTTAACATTGTGGTTACCAATCCGTCGCCGTATGGTAAATCAATTTATCTCAATTTTAATGAAAAATTATAAAACAAGGAGAATGAAATGTTACGTGAAGATTTGCAAAACGCCTTAAAAGACGCCATGAAGAGTAAAAACATGTTGGAAGTAAACGCCATCCGCATGATTATTGCCGGCATGAAAGAAAAAGATGTTGATGCTCGCGGCAAAGGCAAAAAACAAGCGGAAGACAGTGAACTTTTAGCCATGATGCAGGGTATGATTACTGTCTCTTATACACATCTCCGAGCCCA
>CALETM010000173.1 GCA_937920765.1 uncultured Alphaproteobacteria bacterium
GGTATGAAGGCCGTGCTTATTAATGAAAAATTTACCCTCAGGCAATATTTACAACAGTTAAAAACAAATAATTTAAAAATAAAATCAGGTAAAGAAAATGGATAATATGGATTTAATTAAAGGGCTAAAAATTGCTCGCTCTTATGATGTTTCATCAAAAGAAAACTCGGTTGTGCTGTACAGCATAAGCTTTCAGCCGACTCAGGTTAATCGGGAAAAAGCTTTTAAGTATATTAAAAGCAATCCTGATAAAATTATGATTGAGCACACCGAATGCGGAGCCAAATTGGTTGAAATCGGTTTTGAAAGCATAAAAACCCTTAATCAAGAAGACATTATGACCATTTGGGGCGAAGCATCGCGCCGTTTTGTAGCTGCCGCCAGCGGAAACGTTACAGCTTTTGTTGACGGAGCCGATCCGCGCAGCGTGTTCAGAACCGTTGAACTGCCCAATATTTTGCAAAACCCAAACATAAAAACGGTAAACGATATTGATAAATATGAATTTGCCAAACAATTTGCAAAATAAACTTTTTAATCCGGCGATAATGCCGGATTTTTTTGTGCTTATACTCCTGAGTTCACTCCCTACCTTTATTATTTCTCTTGGCAGTATGGCAATCCGGTTGTTGTGATGAAGTGTTTTTATTATCTTCCGACCTTATCGCGCGGACGGTGTTGCGCATATTATCAAGCCCAGCCTGCAAGCGATTTATATCTCTTTCCGTCATGCATTGCTTATATTTTTGGTATTCTTCCCGTATAGGCGTCATCGGACTTAACAAAACATCTTCAAGCTCCGCGGGTTCTCTGTTTTTGTACTTTTCCAACTCATAACTTGGTATTTCACAACCTACCGGCATGTATGTTATCGCTCGCCCGCCGTTTTGTTTTGCATCTCGCAAAATATTTATGCGCCGCTCGCCTAACTTTACTTCCTTGGGCAGACTTGCCGCTCTGAACATCTCCGCATATCCCATCCACATTTCTTCACCCAGCGGTATTTCAAAGCTTCTTGTCCTTAAATTCAGTTCAACCCCTAAATATTCATTCCTTGTCGGTATAACTATCGTTTCTATCTGCTCTTTGGGATTCATCGTGAACAGCTCACCACACTCAACCCCGTAATCATCAAAGTATTTTTGCTCTTCCGCTTTGCTGAATTTGTGCACAAAGCCTTGCTCTTTTGCATAACGCCACGCATTGGCAAAACTTAACGTGCCGAATATAATATTCCGCGCTTCCAAATCATTCCGCGGGTGCGATGCATACTTCTCTAACGCTAACTGCCGTCCGGAATATATCGGCTCGCCCATATCCGCGGCATTGTGCTCTTGTTTGAGCCTTAGCGTAACATCCTCGCCGTTTTCCCACGCATATTTATTACATCTTTCAATAAAATCTTTGCCGAACCGATATTGTAAATACTTCAACATCTCGCCATCCGGATGCCGCGTAAAAGGAAAGCGCGGTTCTGCTTCCTGCGCTTTCAGCACCGGCGGCGATAGCTGCTCAATCCTGATACCCAACGCGTAACTCAACGGCATCGCTATTTTAGATTCTTCTATTTTAAGCAATAATGCTCTTGCAAAAAGTCTAGCTTCTTGAGGCTCTATAAACGGAGTTTGAACTCCGGTCCTGCTCACTACGATTGTCCCCGGATATGCCGCCGCCGGATCTTGATCTGATACTGTATTATATCTGTCTCTTATACACATCTCCGAGCCCACGAGACG
>CALETM010000174.1 GCA_937920765.1 uncultured Alphaproteobacteria bacterium
TAAGATATTTAAAAATATCAAACCCGCACATATCAAGCAATGAGCCTTTAACCTCATGCAGCTGAAAATTTTCATCATAAGCAAGGGTGATAACTTCTTCAGGCTTATCAAGTTTTATATACTCAGCAAGCGGGCGGCAAAAAACAAAGCGCACATCATAGTCGCTGTCTTTGCTGCTCATGCCCCACGCGCGGCTGCCGTTTTCAACCGCAAACAAAACAGTAACATTCTGTTCTTTCTCAACATTTTTCAATAGTTCAATAATCTTCTGCCGCATTTCATCCTCTTATGTCAGGGTTTTAATTTATCATACCCAAAGCCTTATAAAATATCAATATTATTTGATAATATAAGCTTCTTCGGTGCTGATGGGGTTGGAATAATCTAATTTTTCTGCATTTTTATAGATTCCAAGTTCATACGGAACCATATCCATGGGACCAACTTTAGTGACAGAAAAAACATATTCATATTCGCCGGATTTAAAATAGTATTCCGCATTATTTGCTGAACCAAAATATTTAACCGTGCCGTCTGATACCAACACTTGCGGCTTGTCTGACATATCCTCATCTTTAGCCCAAAGAGCCAAACGATAGTTTTCACCATTTTCCGTCTCTATCTCATCTATGCGACCAAGTTTTGTATCGGTATTGAAAATATAAATATTTTTATCATACTGTCTTAAAGATTCATGTATTGTATTTTTGTCATTTTCATACCACTTGGCAGCATAATCACGTTCTTTTTTGGTTCTATAATTAACGGCTTCTAATTTTCCATCTGCACTAATCCAAACCAAGCCCTCATAAAGCATAATGCCGCGCCAACCAGCGCTTGCCCAATTCTCGGGCTTAGAATCATTAATAACTTGCTTTAATTCGTCATCTAAGATTAAGTCATGATTTTTGATAAAATCAGTTTCATTTTTAATAGCCGGCAAAGGAGTGCGGGTTTTATACGGATATACCACATATTTAGCGATAATTTGTGGGTCGCCGGTTTTTATAGCGTCTTTAAACTTTTGAACAGCAACAGTTGTTGAATTTGGCTTATTTTCCGCAACATCACTCGCGTATGAAACATTAAAATTTAACACCAGACACAATATTAACAATAAGCATTTTTTCATATTTGAAGCCCCTTTCCTGTTCATACCGGCTTTGCGCCTATGTAGTTTATATGTAAAACCTAATTTATCATACCCAAAGCACAGTAAAACACAAGCAATAATTTAACTTATATACTTTTATTTATTAAATGAAATATGGGGTTAGTAG
>CALETM010000175.1 GCA_937920765.1 uncultured Alphaproteobacteria bacterium
ATATAATGAGGAACAAGAAATAAGGAGATGTTATGAAAAAGTCAACTTTAGTAATGCTCATGATGTTAAACGCCGCCGCAGCTCATGCCGACGGTCCATCTTATATTGAAGAAATGCAGTCTTTGGGCGCGGTTGCCGGTCAGGGCTTGGCTTGTCAGGCGCAAAAATACGATACGTTTGAACTGCTTGCCCGCGCCATTATGGTTTCAAAGGCATCGTCAGACGCCGTACAGGCTGAAGGTATGAAGGCTTATAATGAATATAAAGCCAATGCGTTTGTATCCAAAATGCGTGACGGATTTAACGATTGCTCGTCCATTGCCGCCGCTTTTAATGAACAACCTATATTTAAGGCCGTGTTATACGGCAACGGCACCATTAAAATGCCGGACGGAAAAATCATTACTCCGCGCCATGAGTATGACGCCACTTTGGTTTATAAAAAAGATCCTGACGCCCGCCAAAAATACATCAAGCGCTATCAGGAACAAACCAAAAAGATTCATAATGATCCCGCCTATCAAAAAGCATTGCGCGAACGCCAAATGCAAGACGGCTTTTAATTTAACTTAATTTACCATTTTTTAGCAAGGAGAAGTGCTTTATGCCCGCTTATCAGTATGTTTTTGTCATGCAAAATTTAACCAAGGTTTTCCCCGGCGGAAAAGAATTATTTAAGGGTATCACCTTATCTTTTCTGCCCGGAGCCAAAATCGGGGTTTTGGGCGTAAACGGCGCCGGTAAATCAACCCTGCTTAAAATCATGGCCGGCGTTGACAAAGAATTTAATGGCGAAGCCTGGGCGGCAGACGGCGTTAAAGTCGGCTATTTAGAGCAAGAGCCTAAGCTTAACCCCGATAAAAACGTTATTGAAAATATTATGGACGGTTTGGGCGAAACTCGCGATTTACTGCGCGAATTTGAAGAAGTTTCCGCCAAATTTGCCGAGCCGATGAGCGATGAAGAAATGAATGCGCTTATTGAAAAGCAAGCCGAATTGCAGGAAAAAATTGACGCTTGCAACGGTTGGGATTTGGAACGCACTATTCAAATTGCGATGGACGCTCTGCGTTGTCCGCCTGCCGATGCCGATGTTACCAAACTTTCGGGCGGTGAAAAACGCCGCGTGGCTTTATGCCGTTTGTTGTTGCAAAAGCCCGATATGTTGCTGCTTGACGAGCCGACCAACCACCTGGACGCCGAATCCGTAGCATGGCTTGAGCAGCACCTTAAAGATTATAAAGGCACCGTGGTTATGGTTACGCACGACCGTTACTTTTTGGATAACGTCACCGGTTGGATTTTGGAACTTGATCGCGGACAAGGTATTCCGTATGAAGGCAATTATTCTTCATGGCTTGAGCAAAAACAAAAACGTTTAGAACAAGAAGCGCGCGAAGAAACCGCCCGTCAAAAAACTTTAGCCAATGAGTTAGAATGGATTCAAAAAAATCCGAAAGCTCGTCAAGCCAAATCAAAAGCTCGTATTAACGCTTATGACGAGTTGCTTTCACAGGCGGTTAAAGACAAAATCACCCATGCGTACATTAACATTCCGATGACTGAACGTTTGGGCGATTTGGTAATTGAAGCCAATCATTTAACCAAAGCTTTCGGCGATAAAGTTTTGATTGATGACTTATCGTTCAAAATCCCCAAGGGCGCGATTGTCGGCATTATCGGACCGAACGGCGCCGGCAAAACCACCTTATTTAAGATGATTACCGGTCAGGAAAAGCCCGATTCCGGTGAAATCAGAATCGGCGAAACCGTTGATTTGGGTTACGTTGACCAAACCCGCGACGAACTCAATGCCGATAAAACCGTTTGGGAAGAAATTTCTGACGGGCTTGACATTATTGAGCTTGGCAAAAAGCAAATGCCGTCGCGCGCTTATGTCGGGCAATTTAACTTTAAGGGCTCCGACCAACAAAAGAAGGTCGGACAGCTTTCCGGCGGTGAACGCAACCGCGTGCATTTGGCCAAAATGCTGCGTAAAGGCGCTAACGTTATTATGCTTGACGAGCCGACCAACGATTTAGACGTTGACACTTTGCGCTCGCTTGAAGAAGGCATTATGAATTATCCGGGGTGCGTTTTGGTAACCTCGCACGATCGCTGGTTCTTAGACCGTTTGGCAACTCATATTTTAGCCTATGAAGATGAAGGTCACGTTGAATGGTTTGAGGGTAACTTTGAAGAATATGAAAAAGACAAGCGCCGCCGTTTGGGCGATGAAGCCTGCCGCCCTCACCGCTTAAAATATAAAAAACTTGAGCGCTAAACAAGCAAAAGCCCTTGAAAATTAAAATTTCAAGGGCTTTTAATAACAACGGCGCTTAACGTTTTTTGATTTTTTCCGGACGCAAGCTCTTCATTATATAGGCAAAATTCATATAATAAGCCTGAAATGAAGCAACTTTACGTTCGGATTTTTTTACACTGATTGCATTATTGCCAATCGGTGTCAACGTCTTAAGTTCTTCTAAGCGGCGTTCTTCTTTTTGCATACTCGCATTAGCGTTTCTGAAAACATTCATGGCATCCACATAGCGATACACGGGAACAACTACCGGAACCGGCATAATGTTGGCTATCGGCTTACCTGACAGCTTTTCAAGCGCAACACGGGTGCTCTCATGCAAACCGATAAAATAAGACATTTGTAAAAACACACTGTCTATTTGCGCGCCAAGCGAATCTTTTGCCTCCGGAAACAGCTCTTGCTGAAGTTCCAAACTGTGCAATTTGTCAAGACTTGCCTCATATTCGGCCATTGTTGTTTCAAAAAGGCTGAGCGAATAAGCGATTGTTTCTTGCGGTAACACATACTTCTCACATGATGTGAACATCAGCATAACCGCTGACATAACTACAATTATATTTTTCATATCAAATAATTAATTAAACGCTTGCATTGTACCGCAATCTTTAATTTTTGTCAATTGCATTTATGATGTTTAACGATATAAATAAAGCTCGTTTCCGTGCGCTTTAAGCCAACTGCGCCCTAGCGCCGCGCCGGCGTAAAGTTCTTTCACGCATTGCCAAAAAGCCGGCGAATGATTGCGATGTTTTAAGTGCGAAACTTCATGCGCCATTAAGTAGTCAATCACACACGCCGGAGCCAGAGCAATCCGCCAGTTATAGTTAATATGATTCAATGACGAGCAACTTCCCCAGCGTGATTTGGTATCTTTAATACTAACTCCGATAAGCTTGCAGCCGAGTTTTGCCGCCAACTCCTCTGACTTTTGCGAAAATTCTTCCTGCGCCCGTTTTTTGATATAATCTTTTACCCGTCGATGTAAAAAACGTTTGTCGCCGCCCACATAAAGCACCCCGTTTTCAAGCTTAGAAGCGCTTAAACTTTCAGATTTATGGCAAATAAGCACCTCTTGCCCGAAGAGCAGAATTTTTTCGCCATCTTCAAAATCTTTAACTTGCGGCAAAGCGCTTAAATGCGCCTCTATCCACTCCTGATGCTCGCTGATAAACGCAAACGCTTTTTTTGATGAGCAAAAACGCGGCATATTAAGCACCACCTGCTTTTTTTTGCCGTCAATACGCACGCTCAACCGCTTTAATTTGATTGATTTTTTAACTTCAAGCGGAAACGGAAAACTGGTTTCCAAATCAAAGGTCTGGCCAGTCAACAATGTAATTTTCATAATCATCAACCTCTGATTCGTTTACAACTTTTCTGCCGACAAGCGAGTTTCCGGAAGTATGCACGCTCATGGCATCGCCGCTAATAAGCGGGTGCCACAACGGCAAATCATAACCGTTATCAAGCAACCAATAAGCGCAAGTTTTAGGCAACCAACGCGGTTTTTCGCGCACCGCCGCCAAGTCAATATCGCGGCAATCGGGCACAACTTCAAATCGGTGAGCATAAATTTTGCACAAACAATTTTTACAATTCAAAAATCGGCAATGTGTGTTGGTAAATTTAATTTTGCCCTTAATTTCAAGCTTGTTTAAGCAACATTTGCCGCAACCGTCGCACAAAAGCTCCCATTCTTCCTTGTTCATTTCGCTGAGTTTTTTGTGCTTCCAAAATTCCGGCTCAATACCTTGCATATTATCATAGCGGCTTTGCGGATTATATTCGGATTCTAAGTTCAAATCATTACTCATAGGTCGTCCCAATCCACAATATAATCTTCCAAATTGTCCGGATTAACCAAAGTTTCTGATATGCATCTGCCTTTAATGGTGGTTACCGGCATTTTCGGCTTATGCTCAAACAAACGCCGATATGCGCAGGTTTTTGGCATCCATTCAATATTTTGCACATTATCTTTAGTAAGCTTCAAGCACTCCGGTACCAGCTCGCAACGCTTATCATAAACCGAACAGCGGCATTTATCTTCATCATAATATTTACACACCACATTAGTGTAATAAATATCGCCGGTATCATCATCTTGCAGCTTAAACAAACAGCATTTGCCGCAATGATTACAAATATTTTCCCACTCTTCTTCAGTATAATCCGATAACTTTTTCATAGCTTATCCTATTTGTTCCGGCAAATTTTCTTCATTTGCCAAATTGCCGAATTGCGCATATTCGCCGTTCCAGAACAGTTTTACGGTACCTGTTGGGCCATGACGCTGTTTTCCGATAATAACTTCTGCCAAATTGGTGGTTTCACGGTCAAGTTTCTGCCATTCTTCCATACGATGTTGAAAATGATCAGGCGTTTCGTTTTGCTTAATTTTCGGCTCTTCATTATGAATATAATAGTTCTCGCGGTATACAAACATTACGATATCGGCATCTTGTTCGATTGAGCCCGATTCACGCAAGTCAGACATTACCGGACGTTTATCGTCGCGTTGTTCAACGCCGCGGTTCAATTGTGAAAGCGCAATAACCGGAACTTTGAGTTCCTTGGCCAAAATTTTTAATCCTCGCGAAATTTCCGACAATTCCTGCACGCGGTTACCCTCGTTCTTTTTGTTATTGCTGCCGGTAATCAGTTGAATATAGTCAATTACAATCAAACCTAAACCTTTGGTACGCTTTAAGCGCCGCGCGCGGGTGCGGATTGAAGTAATGGTAACTCCGGGGGTATCATCAATATAAAGCGGAATATTTTCAAGCTCGCGAACTGCTGCCGCAATGCGGGTAAATTGCGCATTATCAAGTTCGCCGGTACGCATTTTGCTGCCCGGGGTCTGCGTAACGGTTGATAAAATACGCGATGCCAGCTGATCGGCTGACATTTCAAGTGAAAAGAAAGCCACCCCTTTATCATGAGGATCAATATCTTTGGCGCGGCTCATATAATCAGCCACATTATAAGCGATATTGGTAGCAAGCGCGGTTTTGCCCATGGCCGGACGTCCGGCAATAATAATCAAGTCTGAATTGTTCAACCCGCCGGTTTTATAGTCAAGCTTTTCCAAGCCGGTTGAAAGCCCTGAAATTTTGCCTTCTTTTTGAAACGCTTTTTCAATATAGTTCAAAGATGAATCCAAAGCTTTGGAAAACTCAATAAAATCTCCTTGCGCCTCCCCCTGATCCGAAAGCCGGTACAATTGCTGTTCAGCTTCTTCAATTTGGTCGGCAGCCGATAAATCCGCCGTTTCTTTAAAGGCGTTATTAACAATTTCGGTTCCGGTATTAATAAGTTCGCGGCGCAAATATTTATCATAAATAAACCGACCGTAATATTCAACGTTAGTCATCGGCGACGAGCTGTCGGCAAGTTTAATCAAATAGTTCGGACCTCCGACTTCATTAAGCGTGCCTTCTTGCTCAAAATAGTTTTTTAAGGTAATAACATCGGCAATATGTCCGCGCTGAATCAGCGTTGAAATTACCTCAAAAATTTTAGCATGCACGGAATCGGCAAAATGTTGGGGCTTTAAAAACTCCGAAACCTTTTCCATTGCTTTGTTATTGGCTAAAATCGCGCCTAATAAAGCTTGCTCCGCTTCAAGGTTTTGCGGCAATTTGGTAGTATCTATCGTTTCCATATTAAATCCGTTTCAAAATGAGTCGTTTGTTTATTTCTGTATTGATACATTTTTAGCAAAAATGCTTGTAAAAAATTTTTAACCTGTGGATAACGGGGATAACCTTTAAATATAAAATTTGACCCTGTC
>CALETM010000176.1 GCA_937920765.1 uncultured Alphaproteobacteria bacterium
GACTAAAAAGCAACATCTGATATATTACGGTGTATAAAATAACCGAATGGGTGTTCAGAAAATGGATAGAGAGAAAGCACAAAAACTGGCGGAAGCGTTTAAGGACGATTGGAAAATAGACCCCAAAGCGCGACGCGGATTGCATAAAAAGACCGGCTTTGAGATTTTTATGGGTGGTACGTATTATGATGACGAAGGTCATGCCCACTATGAATGTATGTTCAGAGCGACGCAAGAGCATCCGGAGGAAGAGTTAACTGACGATGTTATAAAAAGGTTACAACGAGAAGCCGCCATATTAAAGGAGGCAGGATATATGCCCGGAAGAACCAAGTACGAGCAAGAGCAAGAAAATTTGCGGATAGACAGAGAAGCTGCAAAGGTACGAGAAGAGTTTGAAAGAGAGGCACGTAGACAAAAAAAATATTGGGAAGAGCATCCTCAGGAATATGAAGAATTTGTTGCCAATAACCGCAGAATGTATGAGGAAAAAAAGAGAGCCGAAGAGCTTAAATGGTATAAAGATCGCGGCTTTACCCCGCCCAAAGAACTCACTAATGAACGATAAATAAAAACTCCGATTCTTAAACGAACCGGAGTTTTTTTTTTGCAATATTTACGAGTCCGGGGTGTGTATAAGTTGTATAAATTACCGGAGATTATCTTTTTTGATGAAAGCCGCTTGCCGTATATCGTTAATTTTACCGATTATCACCAAGTAGAGCCTAGTTTTTATGAACGTATCAGATCCGATTTGGTTAAATTATAAACTGATTTTACCGCCGCCAACTGATGGCAAGTTCTGTGCCGGTAGGCGAGCTTATGCCATAATGTTTAGTGCAAAAGTCGTAAATATCATTTAAGCTTAAATCGTTTAAGCAATTATAGCCGGAACTGCAGTAAGCATCGCCATATAAATATTTGTCTTTTTGTTCCTCGCTGTTGTGGTTGCTGGCAGAATAAACTGAAAAAATACTGTCATGATTTTCTTTAGCGGCGACTAAAATATTTTTACAAATTTCCAAGTTGTCGGTAGATTTGGTAGTAAGTGATGACGAGCCCGCGGTTGAATATGATGAGAGGATAACATAACCTCCGCCGCTACTGATAAACATCATCCACGTTTGCCCAAAAATATCATGAATACTTTGAGAGCCGGATTTAGTCATCTCAGTCGGAATTTCCCCCATTTTAATGAGATACGGAGCTAAAGGAGTTCCGCCTTGCTCAATGTTATCAAAGCTGTGAAGGTTGCGAGCAACGGCATTAATTACGGTATTCATCTGTTCGGCATGTTTGTTGAGTTTATACTTCATCATCGCCTTGGAATAACCGGCAATCGCCCCGACCGATAAGACG
>CALETM010000177.1 GCA_937920765.1 uncultured Alphaproteobacteria bacterium
ACTTAAGATAATCCACACATAAAAAAATTATTCAAGAGTGTTTTTATGCATCACATTGATAATGCATAAAATTTTCTTGTGAAAAATATTTAAGGCTGTGAATATAGTGGAAAACTTTTTAAACTTTGTTGCCTAAAGCGACTCGCTGTTGCACTGTGAAAGCAGTTAATTTGTCTAATTTTAAGGATAACCAAATGCTTTCGGCCGCCAGCATAAAACCAGTATATAATCCGATTGATGCCGTAGAAAATATGTTTCAGGGTAAATCGGTGGAATTTGAACGCCGCAGTTCGACTGAAGTTGTGGCGGAAGTTGAAGGCAAATGGGATAATATGCTGCTGTTTTTTGCATGGGAAGAGCATTTGCATTGTTTACATATTTCTTGTTTGATGAATATCGATTCGCCGACTGCCGATACCGGTAAAATTTTTGAGCTTTTAGCTTTGGTCAATGAAGATTTATGGCTTGGCCATTTTGCTTATTGGCAGGAGCGTAAAATGCCGATGTTTAAACATTCCATGATTATTGATTCCGATGAAAGCGATTTTTTTAGTAAATTGGAACAGGTTGTTGCCATTGCAGTAAGCGAGTGCGAACATATGTATCCGATATTTAAAGCCGTGTTGGCGCAAAACATGTCGCCGCGCCAGGTTTTGTTTCCGTCCAAAATGTTTATGCAATAATCATTTAAGCGTTTTTAAATTGCGCGTTATACAAAGCGGTGTAGGCTCCGTTTGTTTTTTTGAGCAATTCTTCATGTGTGCCGCTTTCAACTACCTCTCCGTCATTAATTACAATAATTTGACCGGCGTTTTTGATGGTTGACAAACGGTGGGCAATCACGAATACGGTACGGTGCGCCATCAGATTTTCAATAGCTTTTTGCACCACGGCTTCCGATTTATTGTCAAGCGCTGAAGTTGCCTCGTCTAAAATAACAATCGGGGCGTTTTTAATTAATGCGCGAGCAATGGCAAGGCGTTGTTTTTGTCCGCCTGAAAGTACGGCGCCGCGTTCGCCTATTTCGGTATCTAAACCGTTTTTTAATCCGGCGACAAAGTTGTCTAAGTATACAAGCTTCAACACATTAAAAATTTCTTTTTCGGAGGCATCGGGTTTGCCGAGCAGAATATTTTCTCTGATAGTGCCTGAAAATAAAAAGTTATCTTGAAAAACTACCGCGATATTATCACGCAGCGATTCCAGCGAATATTTTTTAATATTAATTCCGTCAATTAAAATTTGTCCGGAAATAACATCGTAAAATCGCGGCAACAAGTTTACCAAAGTAGTTTTACCGCCGCCGGAATTGCCGACAATCGCAACATTGGAGCCGGCCGGAACATCGATGTTAATGTTTTTCAAAACCGGACAGTTCGGCACGTATTCAAAACAAACGTTTTCAAAACTAATGCCTTTATTGATTTTTTTCAGAGTTTTCGGTTTTTCGCAGTTTTCAATTTGCGGCTTAATGTTCAAAATGTCGATAATACGTTCAATTGCCAAAAACGAAACCTGCACATTGTTATAGCTTTTGCCGATGCTTTTAATCGGAGTATAAAGCAAAACCAAAGCGGTAATGAATGAAACAAAATTACCGGCTGAAATTTTGCCTTCAACAATGAGCGTGCTGCCGTACCAAATAACACCGCCGATACCGGCCGAAACAATAATGTGCATAAGAGGCGTCATCCAGCCGGTGCGCTGAACAACTTTCATCGTCAGCTTAAATATAACCCGCAGCGTGGCGTCAAAACGGTTATAAATATATGACTGCAGGTTGTAGGCTGAAATAGTTTTGCTGCCGTTGTGGGTTTCGTTATAATTGGTGTAAATTTTGGTGGTTTCTTCCACATTGCGGGCAATGCTTTTTTTAATCCGGCGCTTAACCGATGAAAGCGGCAACAAAGCGCCAAGCAAAAACACAATGGCAATAATTGAAAGTTGCCATGAGTTGTAAATCAGCACGCCGATTAATGAAATTGAGGAGAAAAAGCGCGAAAAAAAGGTTTTTAAGTTTTCTAAGAGGCCGGTGCAAGCGGTGTCGCAGTCGGTTGAAAAGCGCTGAATTACCACGCCGGAATCATTGGTGTCAAAAAACGACGTTTCCAAACAAAGCAACTTTTTAAACAAAGCGCGTTTAACATCATGGTTTATTTTAGTGCCGACCCAAGTGTTTAAATAAGTGGCGGCATAATTCAAGCACCCTTGCACTGAGGTAAAGGCAATAATCAAAAACGGAATGTATGCCGGCGATTGTGATGATTTATCCACCAAAACAATATCCATATACGGTTTTAAGGCGAGCGCCACCACCGAGTCAAGCGCGCCAATCGGAATAGTAATTAAAATAGCCATTAAGGCTCTGAACGCATAAGGCTTTACAAAAGGCCACATAGCCTCGTAATGCTGATGAAAACTCATTTTAAGTTCAACCGGTACGCTTTTTGCCATAGAATATAAGTCCTGCTGTTAAAATATGTGTAAAAATTTAGCGATGTAATAAACCGCGGTCAGCTGAATAATCAGCGTCAGCCAAAATAAAGATTGATAACTTTTCTTTTTGGTTTTGTGGTGAAAAATTTTTTGCGCGATAAATGCTCCGACCCAGCCGCCTAAAAGTTCCAAAGTGTGGAGCTGCATTTCCGGCACGCGCCAATCTCCTCTGATTGCCGCTCTTTTATCGGTGCCGTAAGCAATAATCGTTACCAAATTAATGATAATAATGTGCAACAACACAAACACCCATATTAACTTTGGCGAAAACAAAGGCAGCTTAAACATATATGTTTCCATATAATAAGCCGCGCCGATAATCAATCCGAAATATATTAAAAAAAACGGATTGCGTTGCAATGGTTTTATTAAAACAAGCATTAAAGCCAAAATTGCTGAAAAAGTTATAACCATATTTTACCTCAATGAGGGAAAATC